>JAZGDX010000099.1:0-4998 GCA_036478305.1 Bacteroidota bacterium | reverse complement strand
CGTTCCGCTCATCACTCACCAACCGATTCCGCTATCGGAGCTGCGTCGCGACCCACTTTGCCGCGGGAAAAATCTCATCCGGCAGCCGTTCGAGCAGGATTCGCCAACGCGGATTCAGGTTGACCGCGATCTGGACATCACGCACTGCTTCCTCCCTCTTTCCCATCTGCATGTACATGGATCCTCGCCAGAAAATCAGCTCGTCGTTCTCGGGAACGATGCTCAGCGCCATATTGTACGCTTGGAGCGCCTTTTCATAATCCTTTTCGGCAAAGTGTTCATCACCCTTGTTTGCCCATTCGTATGCACGGTGGAGGTCGTACACTCGCCGGAGTTCCTTAATCGGGGAGATAGAGTCCTCCACCCGAAGGTCGACGACACGATTTTTCCATGGCTCGGTATCGGACACCTGTCTGACGACGATAAGCGCTGCTGACTGTCGTCCGCGTGCATCACCTCCGGCTGCCTGACCAGCCTCAAGCGCTGCCAGGATACGGTCTGCCAGTGAGCCTGTCGTGTTCTCAAACGCCTTCGCCATTTCCTCCCAAACCATCGGCGACGCGAGGAGGTTGCCCTGGACGCTGTAGTTCTTCCCCGTCCTGTGTCCGGCGTATGATATGCAGCTGGCGCCGGTATGTGTTGCGACGCTTCCCTTCGCATCGATCATCGCGACCTGTCGCACGGCAGACAATGAATCTTCGTTGAGCAATTCCTCCAACGCATCACTTGCGGTCTTTCCCTGCTTCATCAGCCCAAGTCCCTTTGGACCGTAGGAGACCTCCACAAACGATTGTGTCGCGACTGCACCAACGCCGGCTTCCGCCCAGGGTACGACCTGTCCCACGGAGAACCAATGGGACTGCACCCCCACGCCGAATTCGCCCGTCGCCGGATCCAACGCGACAATGGAGAACGTGGACGCGAGGTCGTTTAGCTGCTGGCAGTAGAGAGAAAGAGGGAAGAAAACAGCGAGTACCAGGAGAAATCGGCTTTTCATACAACCCTCCGTTTTGAATGTACGCAGACCTCTGGGTCCCCAATCCGTGAACTCTGCAGCATACGCTGGAATAGGACCAGAGTGCGGGTCGCCGCGAACGGCGCCACTGCTCAGATGAGAGTCCTGCAAACGAGTTTCGGAGAAATCTCAGGTAGAAAGTAAGCGTTGCCGAGACTGCCCGACACCCTCTTCTACTGCCCGCCAAGGATTATCGGCAGTCCATCTTTTCCTGAGCCGATGACAACGACCTTCGCGTTGGGCGACTTGGAAATCGCCTCCGTTGCCTCGATCCCTTTCCACCGAAGCAGTTGATCGGTGACCGTTGCTGAGACAATCCTCTGGAAATCAGCGATCCCCTTTGCTTCAATTCGTTTCCGGTCGGCTTCCTGCGCCTCTTTTCGAAGGATGAACTGCATTCGTTGACTATCCTGATCAGCCCGTTGCTTCTCTTCAATCGCTTGTGTTAACTGAGGAGGTAAGCCAACGTTGCGCAACGGAGTTGACTCAATAACGACACCGCGCGGCTGCATGATTGCGAACAGTTCCTTCTCAATACGTTGGCCAAGCTGTTCTCGCTCCACCCCATACAGAGCGCTGGCATTAAAACTGGCTGTCACCCCACGTGAGATGGCGCGAAATTGTGGGATCAACACCACTTGTACGTAATCACCCCCGCTAATCTTTTTGTAGACGTTTGCCGCCGAATCAGAATCAAGCCTGTACAGGATGCTGAGCTCCAGCGCGATCGTCAACCCTTCTTTCGAGAGAACATTCATTTGCTCTCGCAGCTGCTGGGTCTGGACCGTCCATTTGGTAACACGTGCCAACGGATTGACAAGGTTGATACCAGGTCTTAGCGTGACTTGCGAAACGTTCCCGAACAAGTCTACGATCCCGACGTGACCTGCGGGAATTTGGGTAAAGGCCTGGGAAAATGCCATGAGCGCGAAGGCCACCATGGCAACCCCTCCCGTTGTCATTGGCGTCCGGTACATCGCATTGTGTTCCACGAGAAGTTTTTTACGCGCAAACCACCAGACGAAGAACCCCACGATCGCGAGCAACACGGAGACGACGAAAACCATGACTTTACTCCTTTCTTGAATGATTGGATGAATAACCGGTGAGCGTATCTATGCCTGACATTTCACCCCACGAGCTCTCAATCAATATACGGCTCTGTCAGAACAACTACAAACACGATGAGCGCCGTTGTTTTGATTCACCTCGTACCGGAAAATGAGCTGAACGTGAACTCGCACGAACTCTTCGCTGATCAACTGATTTATCGTGCGTATCGCTGCCTTCACCTACTGCGAGACACGGAGCACGACGTTTTCCCGGACATCCCCAGTTGCAGGAACTAGGATACAGCACAACGCGATGGCTAAGAGGGGAAACCACCAACGTGGACGATGAAACCTCGCCGCTTATTCCAGAAGAAACCTCAGTCCGAGCGGAGAGCTACACCAATGAATTGGTCGTGAAACGGGAGCTAGGCTGATTAGTGCTTCACTACGTGCGCGCCGTCCACCACAGAGCAAGCGTAGATTGCCGGTTCGATCCCAAACATCTTCGAGTATTCTTTCCTGACCGTCTGACCGAACATGTCGATGTGCTGTCGCTGAACCAAGCAGATGACACTCCCGCCAAACCCCGCACCCGTCATCCGCGCACCGTACACTCCATCGACCTCCATCGCGATATCAACGACAGCATCGAGCTCCCTGGAGCTCACTTCATAGTCGTTGCGCAGACTCACATGCGAGTCGACCATCAGCTTTCCGAACAGACCGACGTCTCCCGCCCCCAACGCCTTCACGCTCTGCACCACACGATCGTTCTCGCTGATCACGTGTCGGCACCGCTTCCTCAACGTCCAGTGGAGATGCATCTGATCGTGAAGAAACGCCTCGAGTGAAACATCGCGAAGGGATCGTATGCCCGGGCGCACACTGGAGAGTTCTTTTACAGCCTCCTCACACTCGAGCCGACGAGTATTGTACTGGGATCTCGTAAGCTCACGCTTCACCCGCGTGTCACAGATCACGATCCCGACGGATTTCGGGAGTGGCAGAAACTCGTAGTGCAAATTCCGGCAGTCGACGAACAGCGCATGATGTTTCTTCCCCAGTACCGCAATGAACTGATCCATGATCCCACACTGCACACCAACAAAATCGTTTTCTGCTCGCTGGCAGAGCTGCACAAGGTCGAGTGGCGGAACGTCAACATCAAACAGACGGGCGAAGGCCATTGCGCTCGCCACTTCCACCGCTGCTGAAGAACTCAATCCTGCACGTTGTGGTATGTTTCCCTGAAAGCAGAAGTTCATTCCCTGAACCGACAACCCTTGCGTCCGCAACAGACAGAGAACACCTTTCGGGTAGTTCGCCCAAGGAAGCGATTTCGTTTGGTGAACGTGAGGAACAAAAAATCGATGAGTCTGATTGTAGTCGACCGAGTGAAAATAGGCCAGCCGGTCGCCTCGCTTTCCCACCGCGACAACAACGTACCGGTCGATCGCCGCCGGAAGGACGTAGCCCTCATTATAGTCCGTGTGCTCCCCCATCATATTCACACGCCCCGGCGCTGCGACCACAACCTCCGGCTCCACACTAAAACGCGTCCGGAATTGCTGTATCGTTTCATCAACAAGCTTCATGGTATTGACCGAGAGAAATGCAAGACTCGCAGCCTCGTAACTCCCCGCCCCATCTCCCTCACACTCTACCGACAAAAAAGTAGCAGATGAGTTTCAAAGCTGGCGGGCCCGCGCGTCGCAGTTCAGCCACTCTCTCCTCGGCCGCCGTGCCAATGTGAGATCGTTCATGTCGGTGCGTGACAGTATCGACCGATCGTGGAGGAGTGGATGCTGGCGGAGTTCGAACATGAAAGCCGGCGTGGATGTTCATGGCAGAGAATGGTAAAAATCTACAAAATCAGCGACTGAATAGCAACGGAAATAGAATTACTCTGTTTTGTTTTTTCCCTTTGTCTTCCTATCTTGGCACAACGCTGTCGTCACTCAGAAAACGATGCCTGTTCTCAAACCCCGAAAACTTCGCAAGCGTGACATTATCGGACTCGTTGCACCTGCGAGTCCACCTTCCGATCCGGAAAAAATCGATCGCGGGGTTCGATACCTCGAATCGATAGGCTACCGTGTGAAAGTCGGCAAACATGCACGCAACGTTCACGGTTATCTCGCCGGAACCGATGAGCAACGCGCTGAAGATATGAATGCAATGTTTCGTGATTCTTCAGTCAAGGCCATCTTCGTTGTTCGCGGCGGCTACGGTCTCCACAGAATTATCCACCAACTTGATTACCGAAGCATCCGACGGAGTCCCAAGATTGTCGTCGGGTACAGTGACCTGACGGCACTGCAACTCGCACTGTGGAGAAAAATAGGGCTCGTCACATTCTCCGGTCCGATGGTCGCTGTCGAAATGTCCGAGGGAATGGACCCATTCACTGAGGAGCATTTCTGGAAGGTCTTAACCTCAACGACGAAACTCGGAGCGCTTCCAGCTCCAGCAGGGGAATCTATCCGTTCGATGCAAAGTGGAAAAGCAACCGGCACACTCCTCGGAGGCAACCTCTCCGTGCTCTGCGCTCTTACCGGAACACCATTCTGTCCGGCGTGGAAGCAAGCTCTCTTAGTTCTGGAAGAAGTTGGAGAAGAACCGTACCGAATCGATCGAATGCTCATGCATCTCCTCCATGCGAAAGTACTCAGTTCTGTCAAGGGACTCGCTTTCGGTCAGTTCATCAATTGTCAGCCGCAGGACGCATCGAAACCCCACCTCACAGTTGAACAGGTCGTCGATCATGTTACTCGTGACCTGAACTTCCCCGTAGTCGCCAACCTTGCGTATGGCCACCTTCCGAGGAAGGTCACCCTCCCGTGGGGATTGAGGGCACGTATCGATGGGGACCGCGGACGGATCGAGATCCTCGAAAGCGCAGTCGTCTGAGGATGGTGGCTTCTCCACGCA
>JAZGDX010000098.1:0-5099 GCA_036478305.1 Bacteroidota bacterium | reverse complement strand
TCAAACCCAGGTAAGGTTCTTCGCGTTGCATCGAATTAAACCACATGCTCCACTGCTTGTGCGGGCCCCCGTCAATTCCTTTGAGTTTCAACCTTGCGATCGTACTCCCCAGGTGGGGTACTTAATGCGTTAACTGCGGCACTGATCCCGCTCGAGACACGCTTCGCATGTACCGAGCGGGACCAGCACCTAGTACCCATCGTTTAGGGCGTGGACTACCAGGGTATCTAATCCTGTTTGCTCCCCACGCTTTCGTCCCTGAGCGTCAGTGTCGGGCCAGGTAGCCGCCTTCGCAACTGGTGTTCTTCCTGATATCTACGCATTTCACCGCTACACCAGGAATTCCACTACCCTCTCCCGAACTCAAGACAAGCAGTATCGAAGCCAGTTTGCCCGTTGAGCGGGCAGATTTCACCTCCGACGAACTTGTCCGCCTGCGGACCCTTTACACCCAGTAATTCCGGACAACGCTTGCACCCTACGTATTACCGCGGCTGCTGGCACGTAGTTGGCCGGTGCTTCCTCGAAGGGTACCGTCAATGGCGCTCGAGGCGCCAGATTCTTCCCCTCCAACAGGAGTTTACGTCCTTACGGACTTCTTCCTCCACGCGGCGTCGCTGCTTCAGCCTTTCGGCCATTGAGCAAGATTCCTCACTGCTGCCTCCCGTAGGAGTCTGGACCGTGTCTCAGTTCCAGTGTGGCTGGTCATCCTCTCAGACCAGCTACCCATCGCAGGCTTGGTGGGCTTTTACCCCACCAACAACCTAATGGGACGCAGGCCCGTCCTTCGGCGCTCTTTTGGAGCCTTTCATCCTCAATCAATGCTGATCAGGGATAATATCCGGTATTAGCCCCGGTTTCCCGGAGTTGCCCCGGTCCAAAGGGTAGGTTACCTACGTGTTACTCACCCGTGCGCCAGTGAGCTTGAAGTATTGCTACTCCAAGCCCCCTTGACTTGCATGTGTTAGGCACGCCGCCAGCGTTCGTCCTGAGCCAGGATCAAACTCTCCGTTGTAAAGTTTCAATATTGCAACATCGAGTCTGACTCGCCCCGAGCCTGCCCCGACAACGTCAGGACAAGTTGGGGCTCGCTCAACCACTTCATGCAGTGGTCAGCAAGGCTTGAAACTCTGCTAAATCGACTCAGAGCTATGCACACCTTTTTTCAAAGAACATTCACTCACAAATCCCCATCTTAGGGGAACATCAAGGTACAAAGAAAACACTGCAGAGTCAAGGTATCCTCAAATAAATCTCCTATTTTCGGCTCCTCGCAACCCCCCGTCTCTGGTCCGGCGTCACATGCCCCCCGACACTACCCCTAAACCCCACGCGGCCGCCCTCATCCCGGCATCCTTTCCAAATGCCATTATTGTAACGTCCACGCAAATCATCCCATACAGAATCGCCGCTCCTCCTTCGTTCAACCGCTCCCTTATCTACCACGATACATTTTGTCTCCCCACCACCTAACACGTCCCACCCCAGTCTTGTTCTCACCACAGGATCGAACCAATCCAATATCACGAGCGCTAATATCTTGACTGCCAGGCATTTTTTCTTTATACTTTCAAATCTTTTCTTGGAAGTCTGAACGACCACTGAATGCGTATCGTATGACTTCACCCGATCGCGAACAATGGGGATCGAAGCTCGGCTTCATACTCGCCGCAGCGGGCTCAGCAATCGGTCTGGGAAACATCTGGCGATTCCCGGCAACTGTTGGCCTTAACGGCGGCGCTGCATTCGTTCTCGTCTATGTCGCAAGCGTCTTCATCATCTCGTCCTCCATCATGATTGCTGAATTTGCAATCGGCAGGCATACTCAGAGAAATCCCGTCGGCGCCTTTAACGCCATAGCACCCGGCACGCTGTGGAAATACGTTGGACTTCTGGGTGTCCTCACCGGCTGGGCGATCACCTCCTACTACGCTGTGGTAGCCGGTTGGACTGTTGGTTATCTCTTTAAGACTGCGATGGGGCAATTCAGTGGCACACTCACCGCCGATGATGTCAAGGAGACGTTTGCGAGCTTCGCGGGAGATCCGCTGACTGTTATAGCGCTCCTCGCGCTGTTCGTCATCCTCACTATGGCGATTCTCCTTGCTGGTGTACGGGCTGGAATCGAGCGGTGGTCGAAGATACTCATGCCGGTCCTTCTCGTTCTCCTTGTACTCCTCGTGGTGCGGTCCGTCACCCTACCTGGCGCTTCGGAAGGACTCTCCTTTTACCTGGAGCCCGACTGGGGCAAGCTCTCGATGAGAAATGTTCTCGCTGCAATGGGACAGGCATTTTTTTCTCTCAGTCTTGGTATGGGCACGATGATCACCTACGGGAGTTACCTCTCGAAGAAAGAAAACCTTGCAAGTTCAGCGGCATGGATCTGTTCGCTTGACACTGCGATTGCTCTTTTGGCTGGGCTCGCGATTTTCCCGGCACTGTTCACGGTGTCAGGGCTCGAGCCGACCGAAGGGGCAAGTCTCATCTTCGTGGTCTTGCCCAACGTTTTCAACCAAATTCCTCTCGGTGATCTCTTCGGCACCGGTTTCTTTCTCCTTCTTGCAATCGCAGCTTTGACTTCATCCATTTCGATCCTCGTCGTTCCTGTTGCATACTTTCAAGATGAGAAAGGATGGTCAAGGAAAAAGGCCGTGCTGGTTAGTGGAGCATTTGCGTTTGTACTCGGTATCCCATCTGCCCTGAGCTTCGGGGGAGTCGGATGGCTCAGTAACTTATTCTCTATAGAGGACAGAACCTACGGATTTCTCGATATGATGAATCTGTTGTTCGGTCAGTACTCGCTCATGATCGGTTCGCTCTCGATTGCTCTCTTCGTTGGATGGAAATGGGGCATTGCGGGCGCCAGATTGGAGATCGAGCAAGGGAATCCAGCCTTCAAGATGAAGACAGTTTTTGCATTTCTTATACGATTCCTCTGCCCCCTGGCTATCGCGTCGCTCCTCGCCTACCTCGTTTTCGTCGATCCGAATGCGTTTGCCTAGAGAAACGTCCACGCGTCAGTCTTGACCACTCACGGAGAATTCCGAAAAGAGATCAATAACCGATGCTGCTCAATTCCGAGCCAGAGCGATGATGACTGCAAAGATGAACGACCCAACCCGTTGGCACTTCGACCTCATTGCTCCCGGATGCTCGCCCGCATCAACTCCACAATTTGCCCTCCCTCGTCTCTGGACTGCACCTGCGCGGGACATCCCGTGAATGCTCTGTCGTGTAAGTCACCCACGAAAGGAAAACCACTACTATGACTGAATTTCTGGACACACTCCTTCATTACACGGGGATGATCTCCGACCATGTGTGGGGATGGGGACCTGAATTCCTCGGTGGTCTTCCGCTTATGGTGCTTCTCCTCATCGGAACAGGGATACTCCTGACTTTCGTCACGGGCTTTGTGCAAGTCCGACGGTTCCTTTCGTCGTCGAAGCTGGTGATGCTGGGCGCTACAGGAAAAGACCAATCAGAGAAAGAGCAGGGAGACATTTCTCCGTTTCAAGCGCTGATGACCGCCCTCGCCGCTACCGTGGGGAATGGAAACATCGCTGGAGTTGCCACAGCGATCGCTACTGGCGGTCCGGGCGCTGCGTTCTGGATGTGGATCACCGCGATCTTCGGTATGGCAACGAAGTACTCAGAGGCAGTTCTTGGCGTTAAGTACCGAAAGATTGCTGAAGATGGGACGATGTCGGGGGGACCGATGTACTACTGCCAGGAGGGGATTGGCGGGAGGTTTGGGAAGGGCCTCGGCATCATGTTCGCGGTCTCTGGGGGAATTGCTGCACTCATCGGGACTGGAAATATATTCCAATCCAATTCCATGGCAGTTGCGTTCTACAGTCAATATAGCATTCCCCAATGGGTAACCGGCGTGGTGATCTCGGCGCTGACAGGTTTAGTCATCATCGGAGGGATCAAGCGGATCGGTGTAGTGGCGGAGCGATTGGTACCTTCCATGATCATACTCTATTTCCTGGGCGCGATTGCCGTGCTGCTCATCAACGCTCCAGAAATCCCCGCCGCCTTCGTGTTAATTTTTCAATCGGCCTTTTCGCCGCAAGCTGCTTTCGGCGCAGCCGTGGGCATCGGCGTTCAGCAAGCTGTTCGGTTCGGGGTCGCCCGCGGAATTCTATCGAACGAGTCGGGTCTCGGAACAGCTCCGATCGCCCACGGAGCAGCCAGGACGAAAGACCCGGTCCGTCAGGGATCGATCGCCATGATGGGAACGTTCATCGACACAATCATCGTCTGTACGCTCACTTCCCTGGTGATAGTCGTGACCGGCAGCTACCAGGAGTCGATCTTTATGCAGGGCGAGGAGGTTGGCCTCACGAGCACTGCTCTCACCTCGGAGGCGTTCAATCGTTCCCTCCCTTCGGTCGGAGGATTGCAGTTCGGCGGCCTGATCGTTACCCTCGGTTCGTTTCTCTTCGGGCTCTCGACTCTTATCGGATGGTCCTATTACGGGCAACAATGCGCGGAATATCTCTTCGGCGTTCGCATCGTGAGGGGATATCGAATCCTGTTTGTGCTTCTTCTCTTCCTCGGGTCACTGCCCACGGGTGCCCACGTACAAATTGTCACGAACATAGGTGACATCGGAAATGCGTTGATGGCTATTCCCAATCTCATCGGACTACTGTTTCTGTCAGGAATCGTGCGTCAATTAACAATCGAATCGTATAGGAAGAAAGAATCGTTGATCTCCTGAGAGTCGCCATCGGGCAAATCAGGTACATGTTGCACCCGGATGGCCTTCCTCAACGAGGTTTTCCTACTTCTTGTGTTTTAGAGATTGAGTGGAGGAAATCCGCTCGGTCACTTTCGCTTCCCCACTTCAAAGGTCCTGATATCACTCTTCGACAACGGAAGATCTATCCCTCCTTCTCTCCACCATCCACAACGAAACTGCCCTTTTGTGGAGCACCAAGCACCGCGATGAAAGGTGAGGATGTCGGGGTATGTTGATCACCGAAGGATAAATGTGGGGCGGAATCGAGATGGAGTTTACCCAGTTAGCCGAAGAAGACCTCAGCGACTTCAAAGAGCTTCGCGTCGACGGTCTTCAACTCGCCGATCGC
>JAZGDX010000097.1:0-10597 GCA_036478305.1 Bacteroidota bacterium | reverse complement strand
CTGATATTCCAGATATTATGGCGTCCCTCGACATCTTTGTATTCCCCTCCCATGCGGAAGCGTTTGGAAAGGCAGCAATCGAGGCCATGGCGATGGGAAAACCGGTTGTATCTACTAATTGCGACGGCGTTCTCGATATAGTGCTTCACGGAAGAACCGGAATTCAAGTCCTTCCGCGTCGCCCAGATAAGCTCGCCGAGGCAATCTGGTCACTCATTAAGGACCAACCGAAGAGGAGAAAGCTTGGAAAGGCGGGATGTCAAAGAGCAGGAAAATACTTCAGCGCGAGGAGCCAAATTCGCTATCTGCTAAGAAGTTATGGTGAATTACTTAAAAAGAAACGGAAAGATTAAGTGACGGTAAAAACGGCAGTTGATCTACCCTCTCGCCCGTCGATCGATTGAAGTAGAAGATGTTGCGACGGTCATAGGTATTCACCACCGAGAGTTTGGCTGTGATGGTCAGGAATTGAATTCTCTGTTCCTTCGACAGACTCAAGTCAAGTCTATGGTAGACAGGTAGACGGGCCCGATTCTTTGGCCCCAGGATCGTGTAGGGAGCACCAACCTCTCCCACGTAGGTGCTGTCAAACACCCCAGTGAACTGCAGACGGTCGTAGAAGCCAGCTGACTGCGTAAACGGGAGGCCCGAACCAAACTCCCACCGCAAGCCAACCTCCCAACCCTTCCCCAGCCTCACCAGAGACACTACATTCAGTGTATGCCTTCGGTCGAACCGGGGCGAGTAGCGGACATTGTTGTTGGTCTTGAATGCCCAGCCAAGGGTGTACGAGATCCACCAATAGGATTTCCCTGACGTTTTCCGCACGAGAATTTCAACACCGTAGGATTCTCCCTTTCCCTGAACGTAGTCTGGGTCGAACCGGTCGATCTTATCTCTGTTGAACGAAACTAAATTCCGAAACTTCTTGTAGTACCCCTGGACTGACAAATCGACATCTAACCAGACCGTTGATTCCAATCCGGCGACATAATGATCTGCCTGCTCCGGCCTGAAGGGTGACACCACGGGAACCCAGGCCTCGAACAGTGGAAGAACATCATCTTCGTTCGTTACTGTGATAAGCTGTTGATGATGCCGCCCAATGCCACCACGCAGTGTTAGAAACGGTAAGATATTGTATCGCGCACTTAAGCGAGGTTCGAACGCATACTGAACATCCTCGACGAGCTGAAGAAAATTCAGCCGCAATCCTGCCTCAATCCCAAATTTGTTCGGCTTCTCCCACTTATAACGCATCCAGGTAGCGGCCTCACTCACAGCATCGTCCACCGTTACTCGGAACCCTGCAGCATTTATCACCGAATACTGCAATCGCGGAATCCGATACATAAAACCGAGCATGAATTCATTGGGATATCGAACGATCGACCTCAAGTTCGCGTAAAAGTAAAGGTCCTCCACACTTGACTCCACGGGTCTCACATCGCTCGACTTTTGTTGTAATTCACCCTTGAAGAAACTCCGTGAAAGATGGACATTGAACAAAAAATCGTTGCTCACAGGCTGTGTGTACTTAATCCCGAAAGCTCGATTTCGCCACTGAAAATTCGGCTCAAGCTCACTGGCATTGCGAACCTCGTCTCCGCTCACAAACAGATGAACCGAAAATCGCTGGCTATCAGAAAACCACAGAGTAGATGAGGCCACAACATCATAGAACGACAACGGTAGGGGCTGATTTACAAATTTCTTGAGCGTTCCATCAAAATAACTTTTTCTCGCCGAAACCATCCATGATCCAGTGGAAAATAGCAACGGGCCCTCAACCAAAATCTTCCCCGCGAGAAAACTTGCGCTCGCCTTTCCCGCGACGCGATTCCGGTTCCCCTCCCGCGTGACGATGTTGAACACCGAGGATAACCTTGTTCCATGTTCGACTCCGAACCCTCCAGTCTGAAATTCCGCATATTTTATGATATCCGCGTCGAAAATGCTGAAGAGACTAAGGGCATGAAATGGGTTGTAAATAGTCATACCATCAAGCAAGATAAGATTCTGGTCACCCCCTCCGCCGCGGACAAAAAACTGGGCGGTTACATCGCTTGTGGAGACAACTCCCGGTAAGGCGCGAACGACGCGAAACACATCAGTCTCGACCGCCGTGGGAACCATTGATAGCTCTTCCGGTCCGATGGGATGGATGCTCACAGCAGTCTGGTCATCGCGACGAAAGCGACTACCCGTCTTAATGACCGTTTGGAGCTCAATAGGCTCGGGTGTCAACGCAAAGGAAAGCCTCGAGGATGGGCCGAATTGAATTATGACATCCCTCACGGCGATTTGGTAACCGATATAGCTTACAGCAACTCGATACCTGCCGGGCGGAATGCGCGAAATCAGGTACAAGCCGTCAGCGTTCGTAGCTGACCCGAAATCAGTGCCTTCAAGAACGACGTTCGCGAACGGTAGCGTCTCACCAGTTGTACTGTCAGTGACCACACCCTGTACCGAGCCAAAGGAGGTCTGACATCGAACATCGGAATGCGCAATGAGAAGAACCGAATATGCCAGCAGAATGAGCAGAGTGCGAGATTTGACTACCATACCGTATATCCTACAGGGCTCTCACAAACAGGGTATCGACCAGCAATCCTCCGAATACGCCGAACCCACCCTCGATGTTGGTAAAGTCCGGCACATCAACGCGCACAGAGAAACGATCGTTAAAACCTCGACTGACCTGGTAGTAGTTATACGCATTCGGTTCCAGGGACCAGACGATAATTCTCATCCCTATCTCTTCCACTGAGTCTGTGGTGTCCGACGTAATCACCTCCCCCCGAACTGCGGCGAGGACGTCACCGCTGAACGAGCGAATGCTGAGGCGATCAACGTCAGGATAGATGCGTGTTCCGTCATTCAAGATGGATCTGGGAACTTCGACGGCCAATTCAACCAGATTGCCGTCCTGATCCTGAGTAAATACCGCATACAGCCGTATCAGGAATCCCTTCGCACCGAAACTGGTAGCTCTGACGGTAAAAGCGCCTGTGTTCCTGTCAGCCAGATGGCCAATGCCGATTGCGTTCGGGGTCTGGAAAGAAGCCCTGGCGACCCCGTACGTCGGTGACGTCACTTCTAGCTGGTAGTTCGTGCGAGGGAGAACCCGAAATTGACTCGCCATGAACGCGTGGCCATCGATACCGTACCGTTCATCGTTCTCGCGCTGGATAGCCGTGTCCTGAAATAGAATGACAGATCCATCATCTGTGATGACTTTCACTTCGGCATCTGTCACGTCCGGTGCCTTGCGATTTTGGAAGGGATCGAATCCTTCGACATCATACGTTCGAGCAACTTGGATATACTGGGTATCTTGAGCCGCTGAGAGGAGTGAGAAGACGACAAGCTTTTGCTCGAAAGGTGCTTTCGGAGAGAAATCTCCATCGCATGACTGAAGAAAAAACCCAGAGAGCGACAGAATGACTACGAGTAATCGTCGATGACAAATCATAAGCTTGCCTGTATTCACTCATGGAATAGTACTCAAAATCACGTATACTTACAAGTACATTGCGTCGCAGCTCGTGAGCACACTGCATCATTCGCATCGACGTGGGCTAACAATTGCTGGAAAAAAAATTGAGGAAACAGTCGGGAAACATTGAGGAAACAGTGGGGAAACGAGGTGCGCCACCTGGTGCAGTTTTCTCAGAGCCCCTTGTTGTAAACGGAGGGTATGGAGAATGTCGAGGTTGGAACGTGTATCGCTATTTCTTTTTGCCCATCGAAAACACGTGGTCACGTAACGCAATTATTTGCTTCTCGGCGTCACCGTCCAGAATGTCAGGTTCTGGAGATATTCCTTCGTAGAAGTACGTCGGCATCCGTGTTCCTTCTTGAATCTTGCTCGGATCTCGCAGCCAGTCGATGACCCATTCCGGTTTCAACCGGGTCTTTGCAAGGGCGAGATCAGGTGCCAGACTTGAGGGATCGATCGGCCCGCCTGCTGTGAGCTGGTGGCACTGTTCACATTGGAGCGTCTTGAAGAGTCTGGATCCGGGCCTCAACATCTTTGGATCCGGCTGGAACCGTGCGTAGTCGCGCAATTCAAGCTGTTTACCCGAAATCGCGAGAAAATACTTGGTGAGCGTAGTGATTTCCTCATCGGTAAGTTGAAAAGTCGGCATCCGAATCTTCAACCACGGGCGCAACGGTGTAGGATTCTGAAGAAAAGCGTGAAGCCAGGGTTCCTGAACCTTCGCCCCTTCCCCCGTAATAGGAGGAGGACCGAGGCCGGGGTCTTCATAGGTGGCGAGGATGAAGCCCCCTCGATCTTCCAGTTGATGGCACTGTATGCAATTGTACCATTGCGTCAACCGTTGCCCCTGTGCCAAGTTCCGTTCGCGACTCGTCCACGGTTGTTGAAAGGCTTCAAGGGGACGTTCTCCAACAAAGCTCTTGAACAATATCCGCAACAATCGAATTTCTTCATCGGTGAACTTGAACACAGGCATTTTTTGCACGATCCGATCGGTCGCGAAAACCCTTGGGTTTTTGAACTTGTTGTAGACCCAGTCATCCCATGTGTGAGGAACCTTCGTATCACCAAAGTCAAACTGGTCGATGTGCTTCCGTCCGAACTCAGACAGAGTAACACTTACCTTCCCCTGTCCTTCCATCCCCCTGATACTATGACATCCATAGCAGCCATATTCCCGAATGAGTGACTTTCCTCGTGCGATCTTCTGCGAATCGTCCAGCTGGAGGTGCACAGGATCTGGAGGCTGTTGATCCTTCAGAGTCATTAAGAATGCTACGAGATCGCGAGCCTCCGCATCTGTCAAACGCAAATCGGGCATGCGCGTCTTGGGATGATATCGCTTCGGATTCTTCAACCAGTCGAACAGCCAGTCAGGATCAACCTTACTCCCTACCCTCGTCAGTTCCGGTGCGATATCATAGCTTGTCCCTCGTTCTTCCCGAATCCTCGCATCATCGCCAACGACATGGCAGCCCTTGCAACCAATCGTACGGGCCAATTCCTCACCACGACGCGCATTACCTCCTCGATAAAACCCTGGTCGGTAGGCGGGGCGATATTTAGTTTCCCGACCGACGGATACGAGGTAGGCTGTGACAGCTTCCGACTGCTCATCATCGAATCGGAAATTCGGCATCCGAGTGTGGCGATTATAATCCTCTGGATTTTTGATCCATCGAAAGAGCCACTCGGGTCCTACCTTCGCGTTCAGATTGTTTAGTTCTGGACCAATCGGCTGAAGATCATTGAAACCCTTGATGTTGTGACATCCGGAGCATCCCGATTCCGCGAGAAGCATTTTCGCTTTGTTCAGTGGCTCCGCGTATTTAGTCACGACCTTGTTGTAATGACAAGAATTGCAACCGGCGTACACCTCCTCACCACGAAGAATCGGCCACTCCCAGTGGGGGTCCGCATCACCGTGCGCATCGCCTGGAGTCAGCGCTGGACCTTGACCCCCATGACACGGTGTGCAACCGAACCGCTCCGGGGGATGAATATTCAGTAGCTCAGGAATTGGGTGAGACTTGAAGGGTTGGGGAGCATCCTCAAAGATCTCGTCTTGGACACCCAGATGGCACGTCTGGCACCGATCCACCCGTGACTTGACTTCACCGAAGTGTGTATTCTCAAAATCATTGAGGATCACTTGCTTGATCTCGATAGGAGAGCGGCTCGCTGCGACAATCTTCGTCTGGATGCCGTTTGGTTCGTCGAGAACCGATCCAACTTCGACGAGAAGCCTATTGGTCTGATCGTCGATTGCATCGGTCACTTCTACTACACCAGCGATCTGTTCGCTGAAGTCATCGATCTGGACTTTGTACTCAGCGATTCGTCCTTCCAGGTTGTCCAAGCGCCGCTTTTTATCCGGATCCTCACGACCTTCGTTCCGCTCCGTCTTGTAAGCGTAATACAAGGCATCATAGCGACTCCGATCGAATTGCCACTCTCGCGTTGCGTCCATCAATTTCGGCCGGAGGTATTCCAGTCTCTCTTGGGCTTGTAAATAATCGGGGCTCCCAAGGAGCTTCTGTGCTTCCACAAGCTGGAGCTGCAACTCCAGCAATCGCGAAGAATCCACACGGGCCAATGCTGTTTGATGCGCGGCCTGCAGGATCCCCACGTGTAAATCGCCGAATTCTCTCTGGTATTCCTTCCACGGCCGACGGACCAACACTTCGTCGAACACTGCCCAAGCGGTCCCGAGGAAGAGCACGGCACTCAGGACCAGATAGTAGTACGAATAGTTTCGTTCCTCGACAGGAACCTGGCTTCGTTTCTTAAACAGCAACGAGACTATCCTCTCGATGTGCACTCTTAGTTAGACATTAAACCATGGAGTGACCCAGATGTACTTCACCGGGTTGATCCCAAAGATCGGAGGTACAATACGTAGGACAATCTTGATCACCAATCCACCCATAGAAAGTAATAAATAGGCGATAATCGAGTAGCGCAGGATGCCGAGCTTCTTCATCCAGTCCCTGTTCTTGAACCAGAAATAGAACAGCACACCGAGGACGTAGTATCCGAAGAACACTACAGCTCCAAAGAGAAAGGCCATCAGATTCAAGCTGTTATCAGGAAGTCGAGTTGGCATGCCGAAAAACTCTGATAGATCGACGTTATTGAGGACAACGATTTTGTGGACATCCCAGTACTCCCAGGGCCAGAAGAAATTCCACCCCGGTCCGCGTAAAAACGTTCCAAGGAATATGAGGGATACCCAGAGCGCGATGAAACCGAAACAGAATACCGTGATCGCGAATTTCCGTTCTTTGAACGTATAGTAGCCGCTCCCTTTTTCGTTGATGTCCAAATAAGGGATTGCCATGAGCCCTAAGACAATCAGCGTCGGCATCAAGACACCGGCGATCCACGGGTCAAAATAGACGAGCATCTCCTGCAGACCGAGGAAGTACCAAGGGGCTTTCGAAGGATTCGGCGTCTGTGCAGGATTTGCCGGCTCCTCGAGCGGAGCGTCGATCGTGATCGACCATATGATCAGGATCGCCATGATCGCGATCGTCATAAGAAACTCCAGACGGACAAGGTACGGCCACACTTGGACCTTGTCATCCAACTTCGCTTCCTCAGGAATCTCCTGGCTGTCGTTTCTGCGGACTTTCACAATCAACAGACCAAAGAAAAATGCCACAAGAACCGTCAGCATGATTATCGGAATGTTATCCGGCTTGGAGATGATCTTCAGAATGTTTTCCATACTTTATCGCGCGAGAGAATAAGGTTAGAATAATTTCTGGCCTGTCGCCGGTCCCGAAATTCCGCCATCCTTTCGCACACGCCAGAAATGGACGATCATGAAGATACCTGCAACAAGGGGCAAAAATATGCAATGCAGAACGTAGAAACGAAGAAGCGTTGGCGGTCCGACCTGGGTTCCCCCGAGCAAGAGAAAGCGAACGTCATTGTCGGGGCGCATCCCAAGTTCGGGTCCAAACGGGCCCTCATGTCCGAGCAATGGCGTCGCACGTGCCATGTTCGTTCCCACAGTTACTGCCCATATCGAAAGCTGATCCCATGGCAGCAAATAGCCTGTGAAACTCAACAGAAGCGTGAGGACAAGGAGAACGACGCCGATCACCCAATTGAATTGACGAGGAGGCTTGTAGGACCCAGTCAGGAAGACACGAAACATGTGCAACATTACCGTGATGACCATCCCGTGAGCAGCCCACCGGTGCATGTTACGGATCAGGGGACCGAATGGCACATCGTTCATGAGGTATTTCATGTCTTCATAGGCGTACTGAGCGGTGGGTCGGTAGTAGAACATCAAGATCACGCCTGTCACGAGCGTTACGAGAAACAGGAGGAAAGTAATTCCCCCCATCCCCCATGTGTAGCTCAGATTCGACGCGTGACGACCGATCCGCACCGGATGGAGGTGGAGCCACACGTTGTCGACTATCTGGAGCGCGCGGTTCCGCTGAGTGTCTTGATACCCGTGGCGGAACATAGACTTGTAGATATCAGATTTCCGCCACTTTTCCATCACTCCAGGCATGAAAGACCCTCTATGATATTTCGACAAGTAACGATGTAACTATGCACCCCTGTACGCACAGAAGGCACCAGGGCTTATCCACTCGCCCTTTTCATAGCGATACGTAACGCTTGTATCGACAACGAGCTGACCATCATCTGCAAAATCGATGTACGCACGCTCCAACGGGCGCGGCGTTGGCCCCTCGAAGTTAACACCGTTGCGGTAATAACCACTGCCATGACACGGACACTTAAACTTATCCTCGCTCGCCATCCAGTTCGGTGTGCAGCCCAGATGGGTACAGATCGCTATCAACGCGTAGAAACCCTCTTTCTCCCGTACAATCCACACCCGGTGCTCGTTCTTAAACCTCTCACTCA
Source organism: Bacteroidota bacterium (assembly GCA_036478305.1). GTDB lineage: Bacteria > Bacteroidota > Ignavibacteria > UBA10030 > JAZGDE01 > JAZGDE01. The sequence goes on along the minus strand of JAZGDX010000097.1, from coordinate 2,196 downwards.
CCTCACCCACGACAAAGTCGCCCGGAAACCCGATATTAAATTTTGTGGGTGGCTCGAAGAGAACACGTGGAAACATGTACCGGAGAGTCGCGATTGTAGACGTAACGATAAAAGTGAGAAACGCCATCCAACCCGCTACGTTGAAGAAGTTTCTCCGATTCATCCTCCAGATCCCTGGATCACGACTCGGCGGCCGATCCTGTTTTGCCTTGCGCGCAGGTGAATCTGTAATCCTTGGCTTCGGAGGTATGGCTTTGGCCGGACTCGGATCCGTTGCTACAGGAGCACTCTGAGGAGGTTTCTGTGTGTTCTCAGAGGCTGATGCATTTGCACCCTTCTCTGTCCTTTCCGATGAATCCGGCTGGTCCTTCCCCGCAGAGCGGTCAATTTTGCCTATATGTGTCTTTTCCTCATCAGACATATCGCACCATCCTACCAAAAACCAACGCTAATCCTCACCCTGGTGGTTCCATTCTCGTTCGCGAAGCTTTGTGTGAGCTACTCGGTGGCAGCCAGAGTCCTCAACGCAGCAGTCCGTACACGAACCCCATCGAGCGTCAAGCCGGCACGCTCACCTCTTCCTCCCGCGGAACCATATCGATAACTTCCCAGGGGCAATACTTCGCACACAGTTTGCAGCCGATACAAACCTCCTCATCCACCACAACGACCCCGTTCACGTTGCCGAACGAGTGCTCGTCGGGATGTTCCGGCCCGGGAACTTTGTACAGGCAGTCCACAGGACAAAACTCGATACATACTTCACATCCAGTGCACCCTTCGGAGTGAATAATAGCGATGATCTTGGACTTTTTCTTTTTTTTGGGGGAGGAGGGTCTGCTGTCGCTTGCCGTTGTGGTGGGGATAGCAACTCGTTGGTCCTCAGCCATTGGAGATCTCGCCGACACAATGACGTTTGTATTTATTCTACAGATCCGTTGAATTAGGCACTGCAACGAAAAACGCTCTAATCACAAAAGCAAATATAACAAAAGGAAATCGCAATGTCAACAACACCGAATAGTTCTAGACTGTCGATCGCTAGAACTCCACCGATGACCTCAATCGCAAAACCCAACGCAGCCTGATCTGTGATTCACCGTCAGATGGGTCGCTGACCCAAACAGGAATGCTTCCACGCAGATGAAGTGCACTGAGGAAGAGTAAAACACTCAAGACCGCAGCGCTCCTGCCCTGGGCTCGTGTCGAAATGGTGCCCATTGAAACTCGACGCCGGCGTCAGCCACGGAATCGCGCAGCTATCTCGAAACGGACCTCGGGTTGTCGTTCCAGACCTGGCCGACGTCCACAAAACCGACGGGTACGATTGAACTCACAAGTGGTACTGATCTCAGCATTCGGGCCAAAGGTTTTTGCAGGACGAGCTCGAAGTTGACAGCCACAATCTTCCGACCGACAAGGCGAGTATAATCCTGGAACAACCCGCGCACATTCCCACCGCCCGTGGGAGCAAGATGAAGCTCTCTGCTCAGGTTTGAACTGATATTGGACAACATCTTGTATGCTGTGTAGTCGTGTTGACTCTCAGGGTTTGCACCAGCGAGGAAGAAGGATTTGTGAATCGGCACTCTCCCATACTGTAGCCGGCATAGAATCTGAACCCGAGTGATAGTGGCCGAAGAGCAAGCGATTTCAACACGATCAGTCAGATTTTTGTAAACCTGAATTTCCGACTCAGAAAACTCGTTTCAAACGATGCACGGTACCGCAGGGGATCACCACGCTGCTCATCGTAATTATACTCCATTCCCACAACTTGCATATCCCGACGCTCCCACAGCGCGAGATGGAACGGGAAGTTATCCTCGACAAACTGCATGTGCTCAGCGTAGACGTTGAATGAACGTTCTGCGGAGAGAGAAAAGTAGACCGGTCTGTACGAGCGACCGAGTTTGACCGAGGCGACCCGTACTCCGTACGTTTTCGATGCCCCGGCAGAAAACGCGGTGTGTTTTCCAATCCAGGTCAGTGGGTAGTCCGAATACGACAGATCGTAATCTACTTGCTGATTTCGTGTGTTGAACCACAACTCAGCACTGTTTCTGTATCGATTGGCGAACGCGGACCCGAATTCGAGAGCTCCCACTCGAAAACCGTCACGCTCGGAAAACCACACAGACGGCCGGACAGAAATAGCATACTGGTCGATCGGCCGATAGCGGCTTCGTCGCTTGA
>JAZGDX010000096.1:0-7098 GCA_036478305.1 Bacteroidota bacterium | reverse complement strand
GTACTGTCCCTGCGGGTCCACTTCCGCGTTAAACTGGACAGCATTTTCAGTCAGTATTTCATAGGAGGAAACAACGTTGAAGGTGGGGATCGAATCTCCACTCTCGCCATTTCCACCACCAATAGATTCGATGGTCAAGGTATAGTTGACAAAGTCACCGGCTGGACTGTTGCCCACTGCTACGTTCACGTAGAAGGTCCCTACAACATCAGGAGTGCCAGAGACCGCCCCATCCTGGCTTATGTTCAGGAAAGAGGCATTGGTATCTAGGGCCCAGACAACGTTATCTCCGTTCGCGTCCTCGTGGTCAAAATCCCTCGAATACGGCTGACCCACCGTTCCACTGTCAGTGGAAATCTTATTGATAATCGTGGGCTGGGTGTTGTTAATGTACAAGGCAAAGTTCACGGAAGCCGCCAGGCTACAGGATCCTCCGCAACCCTGGTCCGCCACGGTCAGCCGGACGGAGAAGGCCTGATCTCTGTGAGCGAATGCGGGTCTCCCGTTAATCCAAACGGTTCGATTCAGACTCTCGAGGTTGAGGAACGTGGCGTCGGTTTCCAGAGTCCAGATCAGAGTCTGGTTAGCGTCCGTGTCACTAGCGTAAAACCGATGACTGTACGTGACGTTGTGGGTGCCCTCGTCCATGGTCATCGGATTGTCTATGGTGGGAGCCGTATTGCTCCATTCCAACCCAATCGTAAGGGTGTAGTTGACGAAGTCTCCGCTCGAGCCAAAGTCAACTGCTGTTGCATTGACGTAGTACTGACCAGTTGCATCAGATGTTCCTGATACAATGCCATTCTCGTCAACGCTGAGAAATGATGCGTTGCTGTTCAAAGCCCATATGATTGCATCGCCATTTACATCCCGGTGGTCAAAGTCCCTTGAATATACCCGATTAATTGTTCCGCTATCGCTCAAAATCGGGTTAATGATGGTAGGCAGGGTGTTATTGATGTACAGGGTATAATTGACAAAATCGGTAAGGTTGCACGTTTCACTGCACCCTTGGTCTGCCACCGTTACGTTCACGTAGTACCATCGGTTTGTATCGGAAAAGGTAGGAGTTCCATTGATCCAGGCTGTTCTATCTTGACCATCCACACCGAGAAATGAGGCATCTGTATCCAATGTCCAAAGTAGAGTTTGGTTGGCATCTGGGTCGCTAGCGGCAAACCGCTGGCTGTACGAAACGTTGTGCGTCCCTTCGTCCGTATCTATCGGGTTGCCGATGGTTGGCGCCCTATTGGTCCATCCCGGAGGCGGCGGCGGGGGTGAAGCTGTAGTGAAAGCCTTGGTTTCACCAAAGCTGGTTCCATTTCCAGTTGCTTTTGCTCTAAAGTGATACGTAGTATTACTTGACAGACCGGTTAGGTCAAAGAAATATGTGCCCGTTTCTGTCTTCCCCTCGGCCGGAGTTTCATTGCCTAAACACCAGGCACACTCTCCCCATTGGAAATTGGCAGTTACACTACTTGCGGTGCCCAAATCAGCTAAATTACCATTCAACCTGGCAGAGTTCTCTCCGATATCTGTCGCAGCATCGGTAGCCACTGTCGGAGCTACTGGAGTAGTGGCTGTAGCAAATGACAGCACGCTACCATAGGACGTCCCATCTCCAACAGCCTTTCCACGAAAATAGTATACGGTGTCAGGGTTCAGGCCTGTCAATATCCCCCAAAATGTCGCTGGCGAGGTTAGGGACTGTTCCGGCGTTGCATTTCCCAAACAAGTGAAACAGTCTCCCCATTCAAAGCTAACATTGACTCGGTCTGCCGTTCCTAAGCGGGTGAGGTTTCCAGTTAGGGTTGCTTGCGTCTCGCCGATGTCGGACGCGGCAACCGTCTCAACTGATGGGGGCGTAGTGGTTGAACCATCGAATATCGCATAAGCATAATACAGGTCTTTATCGTCCTTTGTATAAGGATGACATCCTTCATCAATATCATCAAACGAGTACGTCATTAGCGCGGTTCCGTTGGGCAGGATTGCAACAGCGCCATACCCGTCACCGGGACAGAAATTGAACTTCTCACTCAACCATGCCGAAGGGTCATTCCATACAATACTCTCATTCCCGAAAGCCCAGGCTGCCATGTTTCCCTCCGTAGCATAGCGATAAAGCCAGAACAAGTAGCTTCCACTTCGAGCTATCCATCCTCCATGGGCTGATCTCTCATGTATTATGCTAGTCAATGCAGATTGCGTCCACGTTTCACCGTAGTCGGAGGACGTCGTTTGATAAACATCTCCTGTTTCATAGTGCGCCCAGATCATAAAGACTTTCCCATTTCCGAGATAGACCGCGCTTGGTTCGTTGGGATAAACAGGAGTTTCGATTTCAGTCCGCTGGGGGAAGGTCAAACCGCCGTCCGTGCTCCAGGCAATCTTTAGCCTCCCTCCAGCGTCCCCGGTAATCCCGATCTTACCCTGCTCCGGTATCTCAATGAGGTTTCCACGGAAATTTCCGAATGCCCCGAGATTAAAGTCAGTGAATGTCCACGTCGCCCCTCCGTCTGTAGAACGAATCCATCCAGTACCGACATAATCACCAGACCCAGTAACCTTCTGCATCGCGATGATTATCGTATCGTCTGCAGTAATTCCACCAGCGATATTTCTATCATCAAATGGACTGTCGTAAATGACTCTTGGTGTACTCCACACTGTCCCGCCATTAGTAGAATAGCGAATCATCAGCCTTGCTGCACTATCTACCTCGTGTTTCCACGCATTCCTGTAGACGTGCATGATTGTTCCATTGCTGAACACGTCCATGGCGCTGATGAAATCAAATGCCATGGTTCCATCCGTGTCAATAGGTCTGAACCAGTCTGTGAAGGTAGGTTGCATGATTCTGGGACTCCGCGTCATTGTCCCGTGGTCTCTCTTGTCAGTGTCTCCGGCATCAGTGATTTCTGCTAAGGTCGGTTGAGCAAGCCCGGGTGCCAAGAAACCAAGACCACCTGCAAGTAAGAAGATAGTCGCAACTGCCTTGGCCGACATTCGGGTGGCATTTTCACCTCTGAGAAACCTTAGGCTAAGGAAAACGCAGGAACCTTTCGGACACCAGACAGGCTGTGTGGGGATACCCATTCTATAGACAGAGAAAGCATGAGATGTCTATAAAAAAAGTGGGAAACAGCTATCGAAAATGTCTATAAAAGAAATGGGGAAACAGCTATCGAAGCTGATTATCTGGTTAGGTAAGATGATAGGGGCAGTTTGAGAACAATGTTAAGGTTCACCAATAACTCCATGCCCGTCAGTTTACCTCATTACTGAAGTCTTTGGCTGATAACTCAAGCCCATATAGAGACAAGCTGTCCAAAGCTTTGAGAAGAAAGCCTGTTGCCTATAGATGAGTCCTCCCCCGATCCGTCCGTCCACATGCTTCCCTTGCGCTGAACCCCTTAGCTGTCATTTTTTCCCTAAAAGAACAATATACTCCCTTCCAGTATCCTAGATTGTAGTCTTCCAAGAGGGAATTTTCTGGAACTTTTCAACTCCATATTGGGCAACCGAAAGCGTATGCTTCGATCGTGTGGTCTGTGCTGTCGGGCAATTGCACTCCGGCAATACTGGATCTTTGAGAGGGCGGGGCAGTTTATAGGATTGCGACGTTGGAGACGGGAATGCATCGTCAAAAGAAGCAAAGGCGTATTGGAGATCCTGGTCATGAGCCGGGTCCGCTTCGTCCGAGAAGGAATAGGTCATGAGCATGGTGGCATTGGACAAGGTAGCTATGGCTCCATATCCATCCCCGCTTCTGGTAGACAACGGTCCGCTATGCCACGCATTTGGATCAGAGAATACCGTATCTGTGTAGGCGTAGGCGTAATAGGGAGGAGACCTGCCGCTGTATCGATAGAGCAGAAGAAGGTTGTCACCGGATTTGCCAAGCCAACCCCCGTGTCCCGTTGCACCGTGAACAATATTTGTCAGGGCGGGGGCAGTCCATGAGTTTCCGTAATCCGAAGACGTCATCTGATAATAGGCGCCGCCGACCCAACTCGCCCACAGCAGGATGATCTTTCCAGTTCCGAGATAAGCTGCTACGGGCTCGACAGATTGAGTGTTCGGAACCGTATCATTGTATATGGTCTGTATGATCGGAAAACTCATTCCATCATCAGCACTCCAGGCTATCCTAATCTTTCCAACGTCTCCTGATCCCTCCTCGTAGAGAGTCACGCCAATCTTGTTCCGGTCAGAAATCTCTAACAAGGGACCTTGCGAGCCGCCATGAATGTCCGTAGTCCACGGGGGAAAAGTCTGATAGGCACTCCAGGTGGCGCCACCGTCAGTCGAGCGTATCCATCCCCAATCCACCCAGCGCGAGTTGGCGGCGTCATATCTGCCAAGAGTCACGACGATAGTATCATCTGCAGTTATCCCGCCGTTCAGATTCCTATCGTCATAGGGGCTATCATAGATCGTCCTCGCATTATTCCATGACTGCCCCCCATCCTCTGAATACATAACTACGAGCCTCCCGTCTGTCGATACGTGGCCCGAAGCTACTCGGTGAACATGAATCACCGTGTTATTACTGAAGGTATCCAACACGCTAGAGAAGTCATAAGTTGCGGTATCGTGCAGCTTGAACCATTCTGAGAACGTCACACCCGGTGCGGCCAAAGGCGGTTCCGTGGGCTTTATGAAACCAAATAGAAACAGCGATGCGAGAATTACGATTGTACCTATCGCAGCCGCTAACCTAACAGTTTTCACCTCATTCAGCCCCACGCTACCGCAAGTTGGGTTCTCTCAAAAATATCCCAGGTCGCGCAATTTCTCCGTGACTTCCTCCTTGTCTTGGGCACGCCCAGCGCGCTCTGCAGACGCTTCTAGGTTCTGTTCCCAGGCTGGTCGTGTGTCAGTGGGTTTGCTGTCCCTGGCGCCGTCGAAAGATCGGTAACCCTGCACGTACAAAGGGTGAATAGGCAAGCCGTTCTTCAGAGTGTAAGTCCAAATCTCCCTTTCTTTCCAGTGTAAGATTGGGTGAACCCTTGTGTGCGGGGGGTCCTCCCTAGAGGAGAAGAAGACCTCAGTTGATCTGGCAGGATTTTCGTCCCATCGTATGCCCGTGATGACGGTATCGAATCCGTTCTTGCGAAGGGCGCGTTTGAGGGCCACAGTCTTAAGCAAGTGGTTGCCTACAGCGGTTTCTAGGGTTAGGGGAACCTCTGTCCTATCGAGCCCCGCCTTTAGGGCCTCTTCTTGGTTCTCGGTGTCGAGATTGTCAAAAGAGACCATCTCTGCGCCGTCGCGAACCGCTGCCAGAAGCGCGTTGTTTCTGGCAACGACGATTTCCAGTCCTTCCCGCTGGGTCACGTCCTCCATGAACGACCACGTTTGTTGGAAGTGTTGTCCATGGTCGACGAAAAGTAGGGGAGTTGTCTCCAAAGGCCTCCTTGTCATCACAGGTCAGGAACTCTTCCTTTCCATTGCCCAGCACCGCAAATGAATAGATCGGGTGTGGAGTGCGTATTGCAGCTTTGCGTTGGCGGGCCAACTCGCCGATGATACCCATCGCTGAAGGGGTCTCTTTTATATCAAAATAGTGAGTCTCAGTCCAGGACTGAAAGTTGAACGTAGGGAAAATGACGGAGCCGTCGGGCCCAACAAGCTCTAGAAAGGCATCAATCACCGTTTCAGCACCGCCTTCAACGCCACCTAAAGACTTGTAGGAGCTATGCACCATGATTGTGTCTCCATTCTTCACTTCTGTTTGTCCAAAGGCAGATACCAGATTTTCAAGGCCGATCATGAGGTTCCTCCCCTACATTCAATGGCGAATGTTCCCACTTTTAGAAATGGCTATCTAGCCGCGGAGTGAGCATAAGAGGTGCGCCAAATCTGATTAGGTGGGAGGCCTATTGGAACTGGGCTGGAACTAGCGAGTTGCTCCAATGAGAGACCTAGAAGGTATCCTAGCCGCACTTTTTTACTCGCTTCTCGTGTGGCGATTTGGAGATGCATCTCTGCCCTTCAAGGAAAACAGTCTTCCCTCTTGCTACGACACCATCTCCCAGTCCAAAGGTGTCCCCTTCTTGATGTCCTCTCCTGCCCGCCGGCCGATTACATCCTTGAGGTATTTTGGCGGTAGCCCATGTCCCGGCCGGATGGAGCGCACGTTCTCTCCAGTAAACATCTCCCCTGCCTTCATGTCTTGGACCACAAACAACGATCGGCGAAAGACCCGGCTCTTAGCCTCCCGTTCGCTCACTCCGTAGCAGACTTTTCCCAGCGCTACCTCGACAGTTCGGATTGCCTCTACCATTGCCTTGAACTCCTGGGGCTCCAGCGAGAAGGCGCTATCAGGGCCAGGAACGTCTCGCGACAAGGTGAAATGCTTTTCCACGATACACGCGCCCAGGGCAACCGCCGCCACCGGGACAGCGATACCCAGGGTGTGGTCGGAGAGTCCTGTGGGCACTCCGAATGCTTCCTCCAAGTGAGGAATGGCACGTAGGTTCATCTCTTCAGGCGGAGCAGGATAGGCGCTCGTACACTTGAGCAGGGCAATCTGCGTGGCACCCTCTTTCTTTGCTGCTCGTACTGCTTCGTCTATCTCTGACAACGTCGCCATGCCGGTCGACATGATCATCGGCTTGCCAGTACGGGCGATGTATTCAATCAGCGGAATGTCCACGAGCTCGAAGGACGCCACTTTGTAGGCCGGAACCCCCATCTCCTCAAGGAAATCGACAGCCGACGGATCAAACGCCGAGGAAAATAGATCCATCCCCAGGTCCTCCGCGATATCCTTGAGTTTGGGCTGCCACTCCCAGGGCATGTAAGCTTCGCCATACAGTTCATACAACGTACGCCCGTCCCAAAGGGTTCCACCACTGATACGAAAGTGCTCTTTCTCCGACTGAATCGTAAGCGTGTCGGGGGTATAGGTCTGAAGCTTGACGGCGTCAGCACCCGACTCCTTGGCGGCCTTAACTAGTCTCACTGCCTCATCGAACTCCTGCCCATGGTTGGCGGAAAGTTCAGCGACAACGAACGTAGGCTGACTCTCACCCACGAGACGATTACCAATTCTAATTGTTTTTTCCATCAAATCTCAACTCCCTTTCAGTC
>JAZGDX010000095.1:0-4008 GCA_036478305.1 Bacteroidota bacterium | reverse complement strand
AAGGTGGCTCCTCCTGTCAGGCTGATCGTCAGCGTCGAGATCACCGTGTCGCCAGCGCCGGACACGTCTGCAATACGACGCGCTCGGGTCGCGACATGGGTGACCGTACCGTCTTCTTCAAAAAGTGACATCCCTTTTTCTCCACGCGTCAGCAGAACACTTTTCGCTTGCAATCGATCAACAAGAGTCCGACCCACCCTCTCCACACTTGCATCATCCGTTACCTTTACCCCTAGGACCTCTTCCACCTCTTTTCGATTGGGTTTAAAAGAAGTGACCCGCCGGAATTCGAAAAAGTTGTCGAACTTCGGGTCGACGGTAATTATTTTGTCATGCGCACAAGCCAGTGCTATCAACTGAGGTATTAACTCTTTTGCAAGCGCACCTTTATTGTAATCCTCGAGAATGATTGCGTCTATGGAGTCGATCTCTTTTTGCAGGAGCTCGAGAATCTTCTTCTGGTGCTTTGGGGCGATCTCTTGCTTTGTTTCGCGATCCACGCGCACCACGTGCTGATCGTGTGCAATCACCCGAGTCTTGACAGTCGTCGGACGATCTCGATCGATGAAGATTCCGGAAGCAGAGAATCGGGCTTCCTCCATCAGCTCAAGAAATTTCCTCCCGTGATCATCATCGCCGACCACGCTGAAGAGGAGCGGCTTACCTCCAAGCGATTTGATGTTGCCGGCAACATTGGCTGCGCCTCCGAGTCGGGCTGATTCTGACCCGATCTCGACCACTGGAACAGGCGCTTCAGGAGAAATACGAACTACGGATCCCCATAGGTAGCGGTCGAGCATCACATCTCCCACCACAGCAATCCGCTTTCCATCGAGCTTCTTAAGGAGCGCAGACAGGCGTGCTTCTGTTATTTCTACCATCGATCAACACAAATTGTCGCAAAACCACTCGTAACTAATTAGGTAATATACTGAGGAAAGGACCGACAAGCAAGATAACCGTTGCCGTTACAGCTGGTGGGGCGTACGTCTCTGAACGATCCTCATGCGTCTCACGAGCACAGCCTCTCTCGCTTCAAGCTGGTACGTGTATTCCCCCGACGGCAAAAATCTTTCATCGAGGGCTGCGACATACTGGCCCGGAGGCAGAACCGCATCCACTAGGGTGCGCACAGCAGCACCGCCACCATCGTAGATCACAAGCGTGACATCGGAAGTATCTCCGAGTGCATACGGAATAAATGTCACCGACCGCTCTGAATCGTCGTAATGCCGTCCGAGTGAAGTCACGGAAGAAAACAATCTTGCAAACTCCACAATCTCCTCTACGATCACCGGCCTGACGATGGCTGGCAAGCTTTCATTATGGCCTTTGTCAAGTGCCGTAACGGTGTAATAATACTTTACGGCTGTTGGGCGATCGATCACATCCAGAAATGCTGTGGTGTTCGTCGGTGCGATGTGTACGAGATTCATCGGATCATCGGTGTTGACTGGCTCCGACGTTGAGCGATAGATATTGTAGTACTTGGAGGTGTCACCGTCGCTCGCGGGCATCGGCGGGTTCCACGTGAGCAGAAACTTTCCCGCCTCCATTTCCATGACAAGCAACTTTGACGGCGACAGAGGTGGAATGTTGTCCTTCCAAGGCATCGGAGGAATATTCGCCAGCGTATGGAACCGATTGCCGAATACTTTCGTGTCTGAGATAAACTCGTAGCGAAAGAATGAAATGCCAGGGCACTGTTCCGATCGCACGACATCGATCTCTTCACGAATCTCCTTTAACACGTGTGGTTTGTACGCTCCAACTCCAGGATAGACGTGACGATCGAAGCAGTTCTTCTGCCAGTCGATCACCAGCGATGTAAAGTCTGGATCCATGTCAGAAACGCCAATGTTCCAGTAGATCTGAGGCACCAGGTAGTCATGCTTCCCCTCCTTCAGCCAAGACCGAGAGTCCTGAAACACCGAGTTGCGTCCCTCCCAGCCATTCCCGTTGGTGATGTTCTCGTAGATTCCAATCGGAGTCGAGCCAACTTTCATCATCGGCTTCAACGCAATGATGCTGTCGTAGGCCATGCGAACAAACGCTGAAATGTTTTCACGCCGCCAGTCTCCACGGTCTTGATCTCTTCCGTAATTTCGGTAGGAATCAGAGTCATCGAAGTCAATATCTGGATACCGGATAAAATCAAACTGCAGACCGTCCAGGTCATACTTGCGCACCAGGTCCAAGACAACTCGAACGAGATAGTTTCTCACCTCCGGGATGGCTGGATCCATCCACCACGCGTCTCTGTGCATCTTGACCCACTCCGGATGAGCGCGAACCACATGCGGAGGATTCGTTCGAGGCACCGGCGTCGGACTGGTCCTGGCAATGTACACATTGAACCAAGCGTGAATCTCCAGCCCTCGATTGTGGGCCTCAGCGATGGCAAATTCCAGGGGATCCCAGCCCGGGTCACGACCGAGGGTTCCGGTCAGCCTTGCCGACCAAGGCTCATTGAGCGACCGATACATTGCATCACCGCGACCGCGCACTTGAAAGAACACGGTGTTCAGCCGAGCCCTGCTAATATTTTCAATCATCTCGCGGAGGGACTGGCGCTGTTCATCGGGATCCGTCGATCCCGGCCAGTCGAGACCGACCGCCGTAGCGATCCAAACAGCACGGACTTCCTGCTTTGGAGGTGTCGGAATCGATGGTTGTTCAGCAAGTAAAGCGGGGGAAAAGGTAGTGAACCAGAGTAGGAATATTGCTGGAGACGGACCAGTGGATAATCGTCGCACCACACCTCCTCGCTAGTGGGCACCGATATACCGTAATGCCTTCCGAATAGCCTGTTCGCCAACATCCTCCGCGACATAGACTTCACCGATCGTTCGTGGAAGCACGAACCGCGCTCTTCCTCTTCTTGCTTTCTTGTCGTGCACGATAAAACGCAGCAGCAGATCCTGGTGCAGTGATGACCGATGGTTCCGTAAAGGTACGCGTCCGATCAGCCGCTCGAGTTTCTCGAAATCTTTTCGAGATAATTTTTTCTGTTCCAGTGCGACCCGACCCTCCACGAGGAGACCGAGCAACACCGCCTCTCCATGAGAGAGCCGATAGTTTGAGGCGGCCTCCAGAGCATGTCCGATCGTATGGCCGAGGTTCAGGGTTATGCGTCCTGTTTCGGCCATCAATTCAGTCTCATCGACAGACACAATTTTCGCCTTAATGGCCGCACATCGCCGCACAAGCCTCAACAGGACGTTCTGCCTCAGATTGAGGATATCCTCCAGTGACTCTTCTATGTACTCGAACAACGGGGGGTCCTGGATAACGGAGAGTTTAATCACCTCCCCGAGTCCACAGACGACTTCGCGTTGCGGTAAGGTTTGGAGAACATTCACGTCGCTGAACACAAACGTTGGCTGATAGAACGTCCCCACCATGTTTTTCCCGAGAGGATGATTCACTCCTGTCTTCCCACCAATCGAGCTGTCGACCTGAGCGAGTAACGATGTCGGGCACTGGATGAATATAACTCCACGCTGGAAGGTCGAAGCGACAAATCCACTCAGATCGCCAACTACACCTCCACCGAGGGCTACGATGGATGAGTCACGGCCAAATCGATTCTCCAGCAACCACCGGTAGAGCTGACTTGCCTGGGCGAGAGACTTCCGTCTTTCTCCGGGGGGGATCACGACACTGCGAACCTGGAAGCCCAGGCGTTTGAGGCTGCTTTCTACCGGCCGCAAATAGTGCTGAGCGACGTTGCGATCTGAAATGACGCCCAGCTTCACCGGAAGCTCATGGTTACGGCAAACTTCTCCAAACGTCCTCAACGTACTGACACCCACGTAGATTGGGTATCCACGGTCTCCTAAGTCTACGTCAATGGTTTCCATGAGTCAAAACTCACTCTATGAGGTTGCGAATTTTTCTGACGATTTCATCCACCGTTAAGCCGATCTTTTTGTCATCCGTTTTGACAACAACATCTGCCTGATAATAGAACCTGTCCCGTTCATTTATCAAACCTCGGATCCGGTC
>JAZGDX010000094.1:0-3174 GCA_036478305.1 Bacteroidota bacterium | reverse complement strand
GGAATGGAAAGGGGATGCGCGTCGAGAACATGTCGATCGTGTCGGCGGTTGAAGAGCTCAACCGAGACTATGACCAGAAAGGCACTGCCTACCGGATTTCGAAAGTCGCCGGTGGATTTCAATTTTCGACACTACCGCAGTATGCGGAATGGGTGGGTCGGCTATATGAAGAGAAAGCGCGTCGGAAACTCTCTCAAGCTGCTCTCGAGACACTCGCTATCATCGCGTACAAACAGCCGGTGAGCAAACCGGAAGTCGAGGCAATTCGGGGTGTGAACGCAGACTACGTTATCCGGACTCTTCTCGAGCGCGGTCTGATTACGATCATCGGGAGAGCGGCGACCGTCGGTCGTCCGCTACTTTACGGGACCACAAAAGAGTTTCTCAGGCATTTCGGAATCGGCGACCTATCCGAGCTGCCAAAGCCTCGTGAAATAGACGAGATCCTGAGTGAGATGGACCTTGAGTCGGACCCACGGTTCACAAAGCTGCAGGAAAAATTGGAGGAAGTGGAAAGGCGGAGGGGCAGCCCGGACTCTCATCGAGCCGGGAGAGGAGGGACTTCCATCGAGGATTTCGACCAACCGACAGGACCACAGCATGAACTGCCCCACAGTCCTGGAGTAGAGACGGGACAGCGTGATGAGCAGACTTCTTCAAGGATACAAGAACGTTCCCAGCAAGAGAAACCCCGAGATTCAAGCCTTGCGGACAGACGGGCGTCTGACCCAGATGAGTACCCCCAACGTGCACATCCAGATCAAGCCGACACAGATTCGTCTGAATAAATTCCTTGCCTCAGCCGGTGTTGCGTCACGTCGCAAGAGTGACGAGCTGATTGCTGCGGGGCGTGTGCGAGTGAACAACCGTGTTGTAAAGGACATGGGTGTTCGCATCGACCCCGGTGGTGACGCCGTTTATGTGGACGGTCGACAGGTTGTTCGAATGGAGAAACCTGTCTATCTCGTGCTCCACAAGCCCAAGGACTGTATCACAACGGCAAAGGATGAGAAGGGCCGGCGCACAGTGATGGATTACGTTCGCATCAGATCGCGTGTTTTTTCTGTAGGCCGGCTTGACCGAAACACGACAGGGTTGATATTGCTCACCAACGACGGCGAGTTTGCGCATCGGCTGATGCATCCAAGCTTTGAAATCCCCAAAGCCTACGAGGTAACGCTCATTGACACCATATCCAGACAGGATCTTAAGAAGCTCAGTGAGGGTGTGCAGCTTGAGGACGGACGGACCGCTCCGTGTGATGTTTCTCTACTACCGGCAGGTAAAGGGAAAAAAGTAGGCATGATTATTCACGAGGGAAGAAATCGTCAGGTGGTCCGGATGTTCGAGACCCTCGGTCACCGCGTGAAGCATCTTCACCGCGTCGCGTATGGCAACGTCACCGTAATAGGGCTGGCACGTGGCGAGTGGCGTTTCATGACGAAAGCGGAACTTTCTCAAATGAAGAAAACTATCGGTTTGACTTAAATAGGGCAGCCGTGGCAATCCCTTCCCATACTGAAGACCTGAACGAATTGATGCGTCGCAGGCGTGAAGAGCTCGATGAATTGCGGAAGCGGGGAATCGATCCGTATCCCTACTCGTTCGAACGAACCGCTACAGCGAACGACATCCTCGCAACTTTTAAGGATGACGGCCCACAGCTTGACGTGTCGGTCGCCGGACGAATCATGTCCATTCGTCGGATGGGAAAAGCCTCATTTGCTCACATCCAGGATTCCACGGGGAAAATTCAGGTTTATCTGAAAAAGGACGATCTTGGAGACGTGTACGACGCTTTTCGGTTGATGGATATCGGGGATATCATAGGCGTCAAGGGGTATGTGTTTCGGACAAAGATGGGAGAGATTTCCATCCATACCGAGAAGCTGGAGCTCCTGGCCAAAGCGCTGCGACCTCTTCCCGTCGTCAAAGAGAAAGTGGACGAGGAGGGAAGCAAGACCGTTTTCGACCCTTTCGCGGACAAAGAACTCCGCTACCGGCAGCGATACGTTGACTTGATCGTTAATCCGCAGGTTCGTGGAGTGTTCGTAAAGCGTGCCAGGACGATCCAGTCGATGCGGGATTTCCTGGATGAACGAGGTTATTTGGAAGTTGAGACTCCGGTACTTCAGCCGTTGTATGGTGGTGCATTCGCGCGACCGTTCGTTGCTCACCACAATGCGCTCGACATCGACCTCTATCTCCGGATTGCTGATGAGCTGTACTTGAAGCGTCTCATCGTTGGCGGGATTGACGGCGTCTACGAGATCTCGAAGGACTTCCGCAACGAGGGAATGGACCGTTTTCATAATCCGGAATTTACAATGCTCGAGTTGTACGTCGCATACAAGGATTATCGGTGGATGATGAGTCTTGTGGAGGAACTTATCAGTCGGGTGTCGCTGGCGGTGAACGGCTCCATGAAGTGCGTTGTTGGCGGCGGGGAAGTCGATTTCACGCCACCCTGGAAGCGGCTGACCCTCTTCGGTGCCATCCGGGAGCATACGGGGAAGGATCTCCGGGAAATGACCGAATCGAAGCTGCGAGCATTTGCGAAACAGATCGGCGTCGAACTGAATCCGACGGACGGAGCGGCAGAAATCATCGATGAGATTTTCAGCTCACGCGTCCAGCCGCATCTGATTCAACCGACGATCATTATGGACTATCCGATCGAAATTTCACCGCTTGCCAAGAAGCATCGGACCGACGCGGGACTGGTGGAGCGGTTCGAGGCGTTCGCCGGCGGTCAGGAGCTCTCGAATGCATTCACCGAGTTAAACGATCCAGTCGACCAGCGGTCCCGATTCCAAGAACAGATGAATCTTCGTGCGCTCGGCCATGAGGAGGCGCAAGCTCTCGATATGGATTTTCTTCGTGCACTCGAGTATGGAATGCCTCCGACAGCAGGTCTTGGCCTCGGCGTTGACCGGTTAGTGATGATCTTGACGAATCAGAATTCGATCAGGGACGTCATTTTCTTTCCACAGATGAGACCAGAAACCTAGTGTTGCAACAAATGGGAGGGTGGATGAGAACGAAGGGAATTCTGCTTTGTGTGTGGGCTGTCGTGGTGACGAGCTATTCGATCGCCGGAACAACGGGAATTCTCGAGGGAACGGTTCAAGACCAACGCTCGGACGAACCACTTCCCGGCGCTAATGTGCTCAT
>JAZGDX010000093.1:0-4679 GCA_036478305.1 Bacteroidota bacterium | reverse complement strand
TCGCTTGTCTCCCCAGCAAGGAGGAGCAAACGAGCCTCGAATCTAGGTTCGCACCAAGGACGGGAATTCCAAAAATTCCGACTCGAAATGCGTCATAGTATGGAGGCTGTTCCGGTCGGAGATTCTGTCCACTGATTCTCCATTGAGTAGGTAATATGGTCGCCGGCATTCCCAGGAATCGTTCCAACGAGTGGTTTGAGGGTGAACGGTACAGGGCTATCATCCGGCATCGGTTCTATAGAAATCACCGCTGCGCCGCCCGATAGATCGGTGGGGAAAGTCAGTCCATCTGGAGCGTTTTTCAGAAAATCTTCTCCGGGGAATGGCGGTCCGGGTTCTGAATCGCTGTACGGGGCACTTTGATCAGCAATGACGGCACTCGTGAATTTTCCTGTTGTCACTGGAGTGCCGTTGATTACGGCCCAACCTTCGTACTCCCACCCTGCTGGCAGTGTCGGTAGTTGCAGTCCCTGTGCAGGGCTACCCGACGAAAGGTCAAGAAACCAGATACCACTCTTCTCATTCGTGTTCTCACCGTCCGTGGGCGTTGCGAGAATGTAATTCCCCAGCGCACTGCTGAAATCATCCGCTATTGCCTGCGGTGCACCGACCGTAAGGCTTGCTGAATTGTTAGAAACATCGCCCGCTAGATAGTGGGTTTCGGCAGGAACCGCGTCGACGTCTCCAGCAGGCTCGATCGTGATTATGACGGCGGAGGATGCTGATAGGTCAACTCCGGTATCAAATTGCCCGTTGGAGATCGCTTGACTGGTGAGTGTGATGAGTCCTCCAGTTGCATCAACGTTGAATTTTCCCGTCGATACGGCCTGACCGTCAATGATTGTCCAGCCTTCGTAATGGTAGCCGTTGACCAGTGGTTCCACTCCTGAAAAACTCAGCTCGAGTATTGTTCTCTGAGTGGGTAGAGTAACCATGTCTCCATCGTCATCACATCCCGTCCAAATCAGTACGGACAGAATGCCGATGAAGGGCAATATTCTCGTCATTGCAAACTCCTTCCTTGATTGTTTTGGTTCATGAGTGATGATAAAGTTCACCCACAATTAGCTCGAACCGTATCACAAAACTATCACAAGAATGTAAAGGATTTCTAAAAACGGATTAGTGGGATGAGGAGCTTTGGGGGGGTGGTCAGGACTGCGTAGAGATGGGAAGTGGGAAGGAAAAGCTTGTTCCTCCATTCAAAACGCTTCGCACCGTAATGCTGCTGCCGTGTGCCTGAACAATTTTTTGAGTGATCGCGAGTCCTAATCCTGTTCCACCGGAGCCTCGTGAACGACTCTTTTCGGCGCGGTAGAAGCGCTCGAACACATGCGGCAAATCTGCTTCAGAAATGCCACAACCTGTATCCGAAACATTCAGGACGATATTGCCGTCGTTCTGCACCAATTCGACTGTGACGACACCGATCTCCGGTGTGTACTCAAGCGCATTGTCAATCAAGTTCTGAAGCCCCCTCTCGATCATTGCAATGTCAGCGAGAACGGGGGGCAATTCTGTTGGGAAGATCGCCCGGAGTCGAATTTTTTTCCTTTCGGCCTGCGGCTGAAATTTTTGCACAACATCCTGGACGAGTTCCTCCACCGAAAACGGCTCTCGTTTCAGCGTTATTTGCTTTGCTTCGAGCCTTGAAAGTTCAAGAAGTTGCTCAACGAGGTTGATCAGTCTTCCCGTGCCGGTCAAGATTATCTCATGGTACTTTTTCCGTTCTTCTGCTGAGAGCGAGTCCGCCTTCAGAAGCAGGGTTTCGATGTAACCCTGAATTGAGGTGAGAGGTGTTTTTAAGTCGTGAGAGATGTTCGCAACAAGCTCGCGACGCAACGTATCGTTTTTTTTGATTTCCTCCATACTCCCGACGATGGTGCTGGCCATGCTGTTGAACGCCTCGGCAAGTTGATCGACCTCGTCACTTGATTTTATGGGAATCCGGATTGTGAAATTTCCTTGCTCGAATGCCTTAACGGCATTCATCATTCTGTGGAGCTTTTTCATCAGCAAACCGAGAACGATGAGCGCTATTATACCGGTCGATAGCAGCGCGACAGTGAGGGCGCGAGCGCCGAGTCGAAGGATGTAGCTATCGAGGAGCATTTCAGATGCAGAATCGTATTCTGCTCCTCGGAGGATCACATACACATATCCCTGAATGATCCCATCATGAGTCATTGGCGCCGCCGAGAACACCTTTTCTTCGGCCAGACCACGAGGATCATCCCCAAGAGTGAATCGCTGACCGTTGTATCGAATGAACTCCTCTATAGGTTCAAGAGAAACACTGTGGAGGTGGAAGCTTTCCGTCGGAGTAGAAGAGGCAATAATTTTTCCCACTGGATCGAGGAGGTAAATCTCGATTCCAGGATTTAGTGTCAACGCGTTCTCGAAGAATTGCTCCAGGGTATCTTGATTAAATTCACCGTTGGCGAACGGGTCGATTTTTTCGACGATGGAAGGAGCGATTTGTGCGCTAACCTTCTGAGACTCCTCCTGGAAATACATTTCAACCGTGAAGAGAGTCACATAGATGTACACTGCTCCGATGAGAATCAGCAGAATGAGAAACAGCGCGGAGATTTTCCAATAGAGGCTCTTAAAGTACCTTTTCCGCATATCTATCTCTCCAGCTCTTCCGATTCTGCAAACTTGTATCCCACTCCCCAAACCGTCTGTATATATTTCGGTCTTGAAGGATTGCCTTCGATTTTTGCACGTAATCGGTTGATGTGGGTATTGACCGTGTGGTCATAACCATTGAATTGGTAACCCCAAACTGTATCCAATAATTGGTGGCGACTGAAGCAGCGTCCGGGGTATCGGGCAAATAGAGCGAGCAAATCAAACTCTTTGGCGGTGAGCTCGATCGCTCTGCCCTCCATGACCACTTTGCGCTTCTCCATATCAATGCTCAAATCACCTATGTGGATTTCAGCTTTCACACTCTGCTCACCGGGCGATTTTGCCATTGCCTCGACCCGCCTGAGAATAGCTTTTACTCGCGCTGTGAGCTCCCGGATGCTGAATGGCTTCGTGAGGTAATCGTCAGCACCGAATTCCAAACCGAGCACTTTGTCGAGTTCCTCCGATTTCGCTGTCAGCATCAAGATCGGCAGGCGCATCCGTTGATCGCGCAGCTGTCTACAGATTTCAAATCCGTCCATTCCCGGCAACATCACGTCGAGGATGATCAAGTCGTATTGACGTGAGAGAGCACGGTCCAAACCGTCGTTACCGTCTGCCACACTCTCGGTTCTGCAGCCTAGGTCACGCAGGTGAAGAGAGATGAGATCGGAAATGTCCCGATCATCTTCGATAATTAACACGGTCTTTGTCATAGAGATGCCAGATTATAGGGCTCAATTATCACAAAAGTATCACTGCATGGTAACAACTTTATCGTCCGGAGCAGGTCGGCTCGCAGAAGCTCTGAGCGGAAGAGCTAAAAGAATCCCGGGGTCGCCCACGCGGGCAAGATCAAGCTGTCTTTACGATCCACCGAAGACTCTTGCAGCCTGCTTCGCAAAATACGTTAAGATGAAATCAGCGCCCGCACGTTTAATGCTGGTAAGCACTTCAATCATCACGCGCTGTTCATCGATCCAACCGTTACGGCCGGCAGCCCGTATCATGGAATACTCACCGCTGACGTTGTACGCGGCGGTGGGCATCTCGAACCGGTCCTTCACTCTCCGGATGATATCCAGGTAAGAGAGCGCCGGCTTCACCATTACGACGTCTGCCCCCTCTTGAATATCGAGCGCTACTTCGCGCAGTGCTTCGTCAGAATTGGCAGGATCCATCTGGTGCGACCGCCGGTCGCCGAACTTCGGCGTGGACTCCACAGCGTCGCGAAACGGTCCGTAGAATCCCGACGCGTATTTTGCCGCGTAGGACATGATGGGAACGTTCTGGAAGTCGTTCTCATCGAGGGCTGTCCGTATGGCTCTGACGCGGCCATCGAACATGTCGGAGGGTGCGACCATATCGGCGCCTGCCTGTGCGTGGGTGAGCGCTTCCTTGGCAAGAAGGTCGACGGACTCGTCGTTCAGGATCTCACCATCCTTCACGATACCGCAGTGGCCATGTGAAGTGTACTCGCAAAGGCAAACATCAGTGATCACCATGAGTTCGGGGATTTCTTTCTTGATAGAGCGGACTGCCATCTGGATGATGCCCGCCTCATCGTACGCCTCCGAACCTACCTCATCTTTGTGTTCCGGGATGCCGAAGAGGATAACGGCCGGGATCCCCAGCTTCTTAACTTCCTCACATTCCCGTACCGACTGATCGATGGACATCTGGTACACTCCGGGCATTGATTTGACCTCCCGTTTCACGCTCGTGCCCGGAACTATGAAGAGGGGATAGATAAGGTCATTCGTGGAAAGTTCCGTCTCCCGCACCATTTCACGGAAGATCCCCTTCAAGCGGAGCCGACGCAGCCGGGTGGTAGGAAAAGTTCCTGTTTTGAAATCAATCGGAGTCATGATCTTAGCATTCCTCTGGTGAATGAATATTCAAGAATACTGAATTGGAACGGCTAAAGGCCAAAGTTAGTAGACTCGAATCAGTTGACGTGCTCGCCGAAAAATTCCATCAAACATCGTCTCTGTTAATCTTCCCGTAAACGTGTTCTGCTGGCTTGGATGGTAGGATCCGATCAA
>JAZGDX010000092.1:0-7108 GCA_036478305.1 Bacteroidota bacterium | reverse complement strand
GAATAGACTACCGATCATCGTGTTCAACATAAACACTCCGGGCAACCTCAGGCGGCTTGTGCAGGGTGAGGAAGTGGGGACGAAGGTGTTTGATCTGAAGCTGCCCGCGGAGTCACAACCGTAACCCTAATTCTTCCGGTGGAATCCTACCACCATCGCAAGCGAGAACTCGATATGGTTAACAAGATTCTGAAGGATGCGCTGGACCGAATGACAAAAGCCGTGGAAGTTGTCCGCAATGAGCTTGCCCACCTTCGGACGGGAAGGGCGACGACGGCGTTACTCGACTCGGTGCGTGTCGATTATTACGGAACGCCGACCCCCCTTCGACAGGTGGCAAACATCGGAATTCCCGATGTCCACTCGATTACCGTTCAGCCGTGGGACAAGTCCATGGTGGATCCTGTCGAGAAGGCAATCCTGGGCGCCGGACTCGGCCTTAACCCGATCAATGATGGGAACATCATTCGTGTCCCGATTCCTCCTCTGAATGAGGAGCGACGGAAAGAGCTCGTGAAGGTTGCGAAGAAGTTTGTGGAAGAGGGTCGCGTGGCGGTGCGGAACGTTCGCCGTGACTGCATCGAGCATCTGAAGAAGGCGGAGAAAGACGAGCACTTTTCCGAGGACGAGAGGAGACGCGGGGAGCAAGAGGCCCAGAAGCTGACGGACAAGCGCATCAAGGAGATCGAGGAGTTGGTGGTCCTGAAGGAGAAGGAAATTATGGAGGTGTAGAGCGGGTTTGTCTCGGAGGCTCCTTGGTCATGAACCACTCGCTGGCCTACCTCGTCGCAACTGAATGGTCGATGTCACCAAGCTCGATGTGTCGAGTCGTACGCTGGGCACGATCAGCTTTCTTTTCCATGCCAAAAAGAATCGTACCCACAATGTGGACGAAGCGCTGTAAAACTCTTCCAGCAATCCGCTGATTTCCTTTCTCAGTCTGCTCAAAAATGTGTTATCCTTCTGTGGTTCGTACAAAAAGTACCCAATGTGCGAGTACCGGACTAAACCACCCTTGTCAGTCAGGTATATCGATGAAACGGGGTGGGGATTCCATTGTCCGATTGAAGGCTCGTCTGTCCATGCTGCGAGGTCTCTTTTCTCATGCAATCGAGCGACTTTGACTCTTTCCCTAATTTGCTCTATTTTGAAAGTGCCAGCCGACTTACCAAGCACAGCGTATCTTTGCCTGCCGAAAAAACCGACATCCGACCCAAGCTTCTCGAAACGCGAGAGAACCTCGATGCGGCCGTTGCGGATCAGATGAGCGGAGCAATTCTCTCGAACCTGAGAAATCTCGAACCGTTTGTGCGCGCGGCGGTCATTCATTCATACGTTTCGTCAAAGAAGAACGAAGTGGATACAAGGTGGCTGATCGCGGATGCCCTCAAAGCAGGCAAGCGCGTCGTCGTACCCGTCACGAACCGAGAACATCACCGGCTCGATCATTCAGAAATCCTGAGTCTGGACGACCTTGCACCGGGAACATTCGGGATACTGGAACCTGCGATACGGCGTGCGATCGGACTAGACATTGTCGATGTAGTCATCGTCCCGGTAGTCGGGGTGGACCGCAGAGGAAATCGAATCGGATATGGCAAGGGTTATTATGACCGCTTTCTGAAGCTCGTCGATAAACCGAAGGTCGCGCTGGCGTATGCGTTTCAGGTGATTGAGCAGGTGCCTCCAGATCCAGAGGACGTCAGCGTTGATTTTGTGGTCACGGAGAAGGAGGTAATTGGGTGCGCGCGGTGACCGATGAATTGTGTCGATCAAGAAGGCGTTCGGAGACCGCTTGATTTGCATGGCGATAAACTCGTAACATTCTTGCCGTTTTTCCGTATTTTCAGGAGGATTTTTGGAGGATCACTTCATGGATCAGAGATCAAAGCGACTGTATAAATCTCGGCGAAACCGGATGATCGACGGCGTTTGCGGCGGGCTGGCGGAATACCTGAATGTTGACGCTACCATTGTTCGCATCGCCTGGGTAATCGTGACCTTGATGGGCGGCGCTGGAATCATACTGTATATCGCGGCGATCATCATCATACCGGTTAATCCAGAGCACATCGCTCCTCCTGCTACTACACCCGCTCCACCTCCAGGAGGCAAACGCGGCGCTCGCAAAAAGAAGGGTCAGAAGCGGTCCACGGTTTCATCTTCTCCCGAAAGCTCCGCCCCTGCGAATGCCGGTGAGTCCGGCACCGATGTGCGAAAATTTTGGGGTGTCCTTTTTGTGATCGTCGGTGGATTAATTCTCGTCAGCAATCTCGGTTTCTTTCATTTGTTCTGGTTCGGCTGGTGGAATTTCTCGTGGACTGTCGTGTTTCCGATCATCCTGGTCCTTGCAGGGGCTGCATTGATCTATTATAGCTATTCTCAGAGTCGAGTGGAGGTATCTACAGCTTCTGGGGGAGCGGCGGGCGCGGCTGGCGAGATCCCTGCAGTCAGAGAACTCCGACGATCGAACACCGACAAGAAGATATTCGGAGTCTGTGGAGGGCTTGCGAACTACCTGAACATTGACTCGGCGTTGGTCCGTCTGGTCTTTGTCATCTTGACACTGGCATCGTTTGGCATAGGTATTCTCCTCTATGTTCTGATGGCCATCGTGATGCCGTCGGAAAAGTAGCAGACAATGCTGCACGTACCTCTGGGGACAGCTTTCTCCAAGGAGTTTCACTGTACTTGGCAGTGAGTCTATTCTGATTTTCTACCAGATTCATAATCGAAAGTTCGTTGACCATGACTGAACCAAAACTCAAAATTCCCATTGTGGGCATTGTGCTAATGATGCTGGGGATTGCACTCCTGCTGGAGCGTCTTGATCTCATTGATATTGGCTTCGGACGAATCCTATGGGCTTCGTTGGCCCTGATCGGTGGCTGGTTAGTCATCCGATCGTTCTTGTATGACGAGCGAGGCAAGTCCTTTTGGGGGACCGTGTTGTTTCTGGCCTCGATCTACTTTCTTCTCAGAGACTTCGGTGTCGTCGCATTCTACGGTCGAACCATCGTACCTGCGGCGCTCTTGGCCCTCGGCCTCGCCTTCTTGATGCTGTACGTCCAAAATCCACGAACGTGGCAGGTATTGATTCCAGCGGTAATTCTCGGAGGGCTCGGTACGATTTTTATCCTTGTGGATATCGGATACCTATACCGGTGGGACGTGTGGCATGAAGTACGGACCTACTGGCCAATCATTTTGATCTTGATCGGGGTATCGCTGTTGTTCAGGAGGCGGGATAGGCAGCTCCCCAAGTCCGCCTCAGGAATCGAAAGCGATACGGGATCGTCGAGTGGGGTGTAGCCTTGTACCCTCACGCCGACCATCTTCCGCTGAATGATAGCTTGCAGCAGGGGCGGGGCATGCCCCGCCCCTACCGATTCTTTTCTGTGCTCGATCGGTGTGTTTGGACTTTCAGTGCGCTTCGAACCAAGTCTTCCCCGTCCCAGCCTCCACAACGATCGGTACGCGGAGAGGCAGCGCATTTTTCATCTCTTCCACCACCATCTTCTCCACTTTCTTCACTTCACGTTTCGGCACATCGAACACAAGCTCATCGTGTACCTGCAGGATCATCCGGGTATCGAGCTTCTGGTCCCGTATCGCCTTGCGGATGTTGATCATCGCAATCTTAATCATATCCGCCGCAGTGCCTTGGATCGGCATGTTGATGGCCTGCCGCTCCGCGTTCCCCCGCACATTCCCGTTTCCGCTGATTATGTCCGGAACATACCTCCGCCGGCCGAGCAGAGTGCTCACGTAGCCGCGCTGACGAGCGCCTGCCAACGTCTCCTCAATGTATCGGCTTACGTTCGGAAAGCGCTGGAAATATCTTTGGATGATCTCCTTCGCTTCGTTCTGCGATATGTCCAATCGATTCGATAGCCCGAACGGTCCGATACCGTACATGATCCCGAAATTCACCTCTTTGGCCTTTCGCCGCATTTCGCGGTTGACCTCTCCAGGGCCAACACCAAATACCTTGGCGGCCGTCGTGGCATGAATGTCCTCGCCATTCCTGAATGCTTCGATCAGACTTTCGTCTGCGGAAACATGAGCCATGATGCGCAACTCGATCTGAGAATAATCAGCAGATAGGATCGAGCCCTCGCTGCTCCCAGCGATAAATGCCTTGCGGATCTCCCGACCAATCTCGGACTTGATCGGTATGTTCTGGAGGTTAGGATCGCTGCTGGATAGACGACCCGTCGCAGCCACGGTCTGATTGAAGGAAGTGTGCACGCGTCCCGACCTTGTGTTCACGAGTTTTGGAAGCGAATCGCAGTACGTCGATTTCAGCTTGTTGAGCAGTCGGTACTCGAGGAGCTTTTCGACGATCGGATGCTCGTGACGGATCGTCTCAAGTACACCGACGTCGGTCGAGAACCCTGTCTTCGTCTTCCGCACGACGGAAAGTTTTAATTCTTCGAACAAAACTCTGCTCAGCTGTTGGGTTGAATTTATGTTGAACTCCACGCCGGCGAGGCTGAAAATCTCACGTCTGAGATTGTCAAGCAAGCGTTCGAACTCTTTCGACATACCTTCGAGGAACTTAACATCGAGCTTCACTCCCGCGAATTCCATATCCGAGAGCACCGGGATAAGCGGGAATTCGACTTCCTCACAGAGAGTCTTCATACCCTCTCGCTCGGCCTTTTCCTTGAGCACCTCATACAGGCGGTACGTAATATCTGCGTCCTCGGCGGAATATTGGAAGATTCGTTCGAGAGGGACGGATCGGATGTCCACGCGGTCTTTTCCCGTTCCGACCAGTTCGCTGTAAGTAATCGTCTTGTAGTTCAGGTATTCGCTCGCAAGTGCGTCCAGGTTGTGTCTTCCGTCCGGGCGCAGGACGTAACTTGCGACCATCGTGTCGAAATCGGACCCCTGCGTCTCAATGTTATGGACTGCGAGCATCATCATGTCGAACTTGATGTTTTGACCGACCTTCTTGATTGCTGGATCTTCAAAGATTGGCTTGAGAGCGGTAAGGGCACTCTGACGGTCGAACGCAGGGTACGGTTGGCGAACTTCGGTTTGCTCCGTCGCTGTACCCGCCGCCTTTCGCCGAGACTTTTGGGGCTTTTGTGGTGGGAATGTGCCACCAAACAGCCCTTCGGGTCCTTCTGAGGCGGGCTGGGTGATCACCGGGACCGAGAGAGGGATATAGAAAGCTTCGCGGGGCCGGAGTGAGAAGGAAAGGCCGACAAGCTCGGAATCGAGCGGGTTCGTCGAAGTTCCCTCAGTATCGAACACAAACCGTTCAGCCTTTTTGAGCCTCTCGACAAGCTCAGTGAAGTCATCTTGAGTCCGGACGACGTCGTACGAGTGTTCGTCGGAATCGATGTCGGTCAGCGGTTGAAATTCGCGAACATCGAAACTGATGTCCTCTTCTCCTATCTTCTCCTCCTCACGAAGTTTTCCCAGGAAGCTCTGAAACTCGAGCTCCGTGAAGAGTTGCTTCAGCCGCGGGAGATTTTTTGCTGAGGACTTGAGCTCGTGAAAATCGACCTTGACGGGCGCATTGATCTGAATGGTTACCAATTCCTTCGAGAGGAGGGCCTGTTTTCCATGTTGCTCCATTTTGCTGCGCAGCACTTTCTGATGGATCTGCTCCGCATTAGCCAGAATACGCTCGATACTGCCGAACTGTTGGACGAGCGGGATCGCTGTTTTTTCGCCAACACCGGGAACGCCGGGGACGTTGTCTGATTTGTCGCCGACGAGTCCGAGCACATCGATCACCTGGTCAGGTCTCACACCGTACCGCATTTTGACACCCTCGACGTCGACAATTTCCACTTCGGCGTCTCTCCGCCCCGGCTTATAAACCTTCACGAGCGGCGATATGAGCTGCAAAAAATCCTTGTCTCCTGAGACCAGGTAGGTTTCCACTCCTTCCTTCTCTGCCAGTTTCGCGAGGGTTCCCATGACGTCGTCTGCCTCGTAGCCGGGAAGCTCGATACTCGGAATGTTGAAAGCCTCGATGATTTCTTTGAGTTTTTCCATCTGCGAGGCCATATCTTCGGGCATCTTTTCTCGGGTGGCTTTGTACTCTTTAAATTTCTTGTGACGGAACGTCGGTTCGGGAGTATCAAACACGACGGCAATGTGGTCTGGTTTCTCATCTTCGAGGATTTTCCACACCGAGTTGACGAACCCAAATATGGCGCTCGTGTTCACCCCCTTTGAGTTGATCAACGGGCGCGCGATGAAGGCAAAGTAGGCGCGGTAGGCAAGTGCCATGCCATCGATCAAGAACAAGCGTTCCTTTTTTGCCATCGTCAGGATTGCCGACTGATTATTTGTGATTGATGATTATGAACGAGGGGCGAAACGATTGGAAAAGGCCGGAGTACGTCAAAAAGACCCTGTAAAATGATAAAGATTTTGGTGTGGAGAAGCAAACATGAACACTGCGTAAGAGCCAGAGGTAGCGGACTGAGGCCTGTCAATTATCGGCGAGCATGACCCCGTCCCCTGGTTTGGTCCGGTCCTGGAGGAATTTCCAGATGAGCGTCGTGGAGAGCAATAACACAGCTCCGCTGACGACAAACGCAGCCCGGAGGCCAAAGTGAGCAGCGACGATTCCGCCCGATGGCGGTCCGATGACGTTTGCGAGGATGTATGAACTCGAGGCGATTCCCATGATCGCACCGCGCCTGTGGGCTTCTGTCTGCTTGCTGATAAAGGAGTAGAGAGGGGGAATGATCCCACCGAGACAAAACCCGAGTGCCGCCCTGAGCGGCAACAGCACGAGTGCATGAGGTGCGGCGGCGTGAGCGATGAGTGTCAGGCCCGCGATGGAGGAAGCGATGAGGAGGTTTCTCCGGTACCCCATACGGTCGTTCCGCTTGCCCCACCATGGAGCGGAAAACACTGTAAATACAGCAGCCGTCGAAAAGATCGCCCCAGCGATGGTCGCGAGATATGCCTTGCTCACCTCGAGGGATTCAACGAAGAGCGCAAAGATCGGGTGAACCATCCCGATCGCGATCTGAGAAGCGACTATGAGGATGAGCGCAAGCCGGATGTTCGGTCCAGTCAGCGCGTACGTGTAGTTGTCGATAAATCGATACCGTCGGGGTTGATCTTCGTC
>JAZGDX010000091.1:0-2999 GCA_036478305.1 Bacteroidota bacterium | reverse complement strand
CAAACCATCTTGGTATATCGACTCGTCTCTCCGACTAACCCGTGTAAAAACAGACGTTAAGTTGTCCTACGACGGATGAGCGAGCTGCTTCTGAATGCACCGAAGACTCGACGGTAGGTCTCCACAGTGCAAGTGCAGAGTGCTGCTAACAGAACGTAAACTGTAAGGGTAGGAGATAACGTATGAACGGTCTAGTGGACTGATCCGCTTGCATCGCACAGGTAGTTAGGTTAGCGTTCGATAGAAAGAGGGAGTCTGTTTGAAGAGCCCATCGGAAATCTCCTCAATTCCTTAGATTGCCACCAGCAGGCCTGTCACGTACATTACCACCAACCCCACGAGAACTCCGATGAAGTTACTCAGCTGGCCGATTCCTTCACGCGATTCCATGGAAATCAATTTTACGATTTCATATACCACTTGAAATATCGCACCTGCGCCGATGGACAGAAAGATCATCGCCAGAAGATCGGAGTACGTGAATCCTCCAATCCAGGTCCCAAAGATCGTTGGAACTCCAGCCACCAGAGCGAACAAGGCAAAGTGAACAAAACTCGGCTTCGCTCGCGCTACAGGCGTCACGATGGCAAGACCTTCTGTAACGTTGTGGAGCGCAAATCCCACGACGAGGAAAGCTCCAAGCGCCACTTCTCCGAGGACATACGCCGCCCCAATCGCCAACCCCTCACCAAGGTTATGCAGACCGATCCCGATGGCGATGAAGTATGAAAGCGTGAGCCGCACACTGAAGGAATCCGTATCTGCACCCCTCTTGGTTCTGTTCCGAAGTGCGACGAGCGCAAAGAAGCTCCCTCCTATTCCCATGACGATCAGAGCGGTGGATTTGAAGACATCCGGCACACGCTCTGCAACGTCAAAGGCTTCATCAATTGCATCGACGCCGAGAAAAATCAGCAAGCCCGCAGTGAAACTCAGGAAAAACATCAACCAGCGGTCGTTCATGTGATGAAGAACCGGAAACCAGAGGAGACCAAGCACCACCGGGATGACTCCCACATACAACCCGAGTAATCCGAATTGGGTGAGGTAGAAGACCGTCGGTGTTGGTGTCATGGTGGCGATCTCGACCTCGCGAGTAAAGACAAAGCCATTCGACGTGATTAATTTGATTTCGTACGGATCTCCCTCGTCCCACATCGTGGGGATGACGACCTTAGCCTGAGCAAGTCGTGGCAGAGTCGGCGAGGGCTCGACCTCGAACGCCATGAGGAGGTCATTCACAGCCACCTGTGCGATAGAGACCTTGTCAGGCCCTGCGTTGCGGGTATGCACAACGATCTCATTTGGATGGAAGGTGATGCTCTCAATAGCGATGTTTTCGATGAGGGGCGGTAATTTTCCAATAAGGAGCGTATCCTTGCCCAGAAAGATCGCCACAAAGACGACGAGGAGTGCCAGGGGCAGGACCGCCTGGAGAGCAATTTTGAACTTTGAAAATCTATCTTTAGATGTCATAACGGGATTCTCTCTGCCAATGGTTTGGGCAACACCTTGAAGAAGGCCATCCAGCCGAGTTCTGCAAACTCGCTCTGGTGGGCATGGAACATGAACATCCCTGGTTCATCGTACGTGAACTCCAGTACGCAGCGCTCACCCTGACAGAGCATCACCGTGTCGGTGATTTCATATTGTCCCAGGTTAGTGCCCGTCCTGTAGAGGCGGTACACATTGCCGTGAAGATGGAACGAGTTAATCTGGTCGAACTCTGTTACGTTAACAAGGTAGACACGAATGAGCTCTCCACTCTGGATTTCAATCGGATGCGTTGCGTAGTAATTTGCTACGCCATTCACGGTGTAGAACTCGTTCTCGCCGTCGTAGTCGGTGTCGAAACCGTTCAGGACCATCACGAACTCCCGTGCCGACTGTCGGGGGCTCTTCGGGTCGACGATAAAAGTTCCGTACAGCCCCTTGTGAATATGCTTTTTGATCGGCACCGTGTGGCAGTGATAGAGGAACAGGCCGAAGGGTTTCGCTACAAATTCATAAACGAATTCATTGCCGGGATCGACAAGCTCAAACACTCCATCCATTTTTGCCGGATGGATGCCGTGAAAATGGATCGTGTGCGGCATCGAGCCCTCGTTTCGGAAGTGAACCCTCACCAATTCGCCCTCCGTGCACCTGAGGGTCGGACCCGGAACCGTACCGTTATATGTCCATGCCGGAAAGAAAACACCCGGTGCCACTTCGATTTCCCGGTCGACTGCGATGAGCTCAAATTCGCGAACGACTTGACCGCTCGAGAGGCGAGATACCGTTCCAGTCTGGAAATCCGAGAGAAATTTCCTCGGGTCAAGTTTTGGGAAACTCTCGGGGTCCACAGATGGCAACCGGCCATGGAAGTGATTCCCAGGCATTGGCATTCCGTGCGGTTGAGCTTGAGTCTGTTGAGTGGCTTTGGCAAGTGTCTTCCAGCCAGCCAGTCCCGCCAAAGCAGCAACGGAAGTTTTGAGAAAACCACGGCGCGAAAAATCATGCCATGATCTCACCAGTGACTTGCGCATATATTCTTTCCTCCATTTCAGCTGGAACGCACAAAAATGTTTCCCGCTAACTTTCGGCTAACGAAATGTTCACTTGAATCAATCTTGATCAGGAGCAAACCGTCGAAGTTCATCTTCTTCTTCACGTACACGGTCTTGTCCAAGGCAAGCCCTAGCTCGGAAACGTACTGCAAAATATCTGGACTGGAGTCACTGACCCGGCAGATGATGCCTGATTGTCCGGGAGCCAGATCCGCAAGCGAGATGTAATCCGACTCGATGATTTCACCGTCTGTCGTCGGGATCGGATGACCGTGAGGATCAAATTGGGGGAAACCGAGCGCCTCATCCAGTTTCCGTTCGAGGTCGTTAGAAGTGATGTGTTCGAGTCTCTCTGCCTCGGCATCAATTTTATCCCAGGAGTAGTCCAACATTTGCACGAGGAACAGCTCCCAGAGCCGATGCCGTCGGACAATCTTGAGAGCAATCCGC
>JAZGDX010000090.1:0-6975 GCA_036478305.1 Bacteroidota bacterium | reverse complement strand
ACGCCGTTTAAAGGCATGATGCTCTTCGACAGGGTCTTCCATGTTCATATGGATATTTTGGGAGCCGTGGTTCATATCAGTCCGAACACCGTGACGGACAAGACCTGTAACGGGAACGCAGACCATTGGATGTACTATTCTGAGCAGGTAATCCTGGACGCTCTCGATGTAGCGGGAATCGAGACTTTAACGTCAGAAGGGAGTTGGGCCGAGACCTTCGAAATACTCTCGTGGTGGGAATAATAGATGCCAGTCATGGTCCCCCCGGGGAGGCGGCTCGGCGGAATCGCTGTCGGGCGCCGCTGGCTGGATTTTCAGGAACTTCTTGAGTATATTTCAAGCGATACAATAGAAATCCGTCTAACAGTATGAAGGGCCTCGTTCAGTCATGGGCCAACAGCAACTTATTCTGATAATTCTTGCCGTCGTCATAGTAGCTCTGGCAATCGTTGGAGGATTAGTTTATTACAAGGACACCGCTGCCGACCTGAATCGACAGGCGGTCAGGAAGGACCTGGAGCATATTACCTCGCTTGCCAAAGCGCACTATCGCATACCGCGATCCGTTGGCGGTGGTGGAAATACGTTTGAAGGCTTCACAATTCCACCCACTCTGCTGAAGAACGCGAATGGGACCTTTCTCCACATAAAGGATAGCCACAACGAAAATCATATCCATTTTGACGGAATCGGAGTGGAGTATGGCGAAGACGGCGTCAATCCCATACACATCGAATATAGGATCGAGATAAACGAGATCAAGATTAGCACGTACAATTGAAGTATTCCGGGCCGTTTTATGGAGCAACGTCGACGGAGTTGAAGAAGAAACATCACATCCCCATGCACCTGAATTTCCCGGAAGCGCGATGCGCCACCAGTGCCAGCATTCTTAGCGGGCAGGCATCCACCCAATGCCTGTCCTATGGAGGAAGACTCTCGTAGAATATGGTTTTCCCGTAGTCATCCCCGGCTAACGGTGACCTCCTTTACGGGTTGGCTTTTGGGGCTGCCAATCTGCCCAAAACAGGCAGGCTGGTGAAGAAGCCGGGATGTGGAAGGGGGCTCTCGCGTAGATGCCACTGGGGGGCTGAGTTTGTGTCCAGAAACACGGTCGATCTGTGATGGACTTATTACCATAGGTGTCAAAAAAGCTGTTGACATTACCCTATGACTTGACTATATTGGGCCGTATTTTCGGGCTTCTCAAGAATATACGAGAGAGATTAGAAGTAAAACTTTAGATCATAAGACCAAGCGTGTGACGTATGAGTGATGCAAAGTCAGTGTGTGCACAGATTGCGGCTCAGCTCCCCGAGACCGCATTTGGGATCGAGAGGCAGATGCTGATTGGAGACTTGGTGAGCAGGTCTCCGCTGGACCACAAGACGGCGCTCAAACAGCATCTGGACGGCTTCCTTCTAAAAATGTTCCAGAACAACGCCTCCGACATCGACCTGGGGGGCTACGGATCTCATGGGAACGTCTGGTACAGAATCTATGGAGCGAAGAAGCCGGACACGACCCTCGGGAAGTATTCACCAGATGAGACCAGCATCCTCGTCCAGAACTTGATGATGGATCGTCAGCGCCAGTTCCTGTACGAGAGTCGAAATCTCGATTTTTCCTACTTGATTATGGACGGCGACAAGATGCATCGGTTTCGGGCGGATGCGTACTTTGACCTGGACGCCCTTGCAATCAACATGCGTGCGATTAGCGCTGTTATCCGCCCCTACAAGCGCCTCGACATGCACGCCAATGTGACCAGATCCTTGAGTCTCGCCCACACGAAAGAAGGCCTTATCCTCGTCACGGGCATCACGGGGTCGGGAAAGAGCTCGACACTCGACAGCATCATCGACGCCAACAATCACTCTGTGGATGGTCACATCGTCATTATTGCTTCCCCGGTGGAGTATGTCCATCGATCGGACCGCTGCATCGTCCGCCATCGAGAAGTGGGACGAGACGTGCTGTCGTTCAAGGATGGTGCCGTGCAGGCACTTCGGCAGGATCCCGACATCATCATGATCGGTGAGATGCGCGATCCGGAAACGATCTTAACGGCACTCGAGATCACAGACAGCGGTCACAAGGTATTCTCTACGCTTCACACTGCCTCTGCAGTCGAGAGCATCGACCGTATCATCGGTGAAGTCCCACCGATCGAACAGGAGCGTGTGCGGAACCGCTTGGCTGACCTTTTGCAGTGTGTCATATCTCAGAAACTCGTCCCGAGCGTCGACGGGAAGCGCGTTATGGCGAAGGAAGTCCTCCTCTTGAATGCTTCCGTTCGTGCAGCGATTAAGAACAACAATACAAGCGAAATCTATCAGATGATCTCAGAATCGTCCGATCAGGGTATGACGACGATGGAGCAGGACCTTAAGCGGCTGCACGTTGTCAGGAAGATATCGCTGGAGAACGCCATGAACTTTGCGAACAACAAAAAGCGCCTCCAACAGATTCTGAACATCACGACGGCTGTCGATTGAACGTTTAACATTATGGGAGCGCAGTGATCCATGGCCTATGACATTCGTCAGGGCAAAGTGGGGGTGGGTTTCTTCATAGACGGAATTGAAGTCAAGTTTGCGCACCTCGGGGCAAAGGGAAAACGGGTCAGTGTCTACGGCCTCAAGACGGCTAGCCTGGTGAGTCGTCTCGAAGAGCATCGGATCTTGGAGGCGGGAATGCTGGAGCCCATGGACAGCGGCCTCGAAACAACCGATGACATTTTCGGGGGTGGTGGGGCTCCGACCGCGACTCCAGCCGCGTCGGTTGGTGAGATGGGTGAAGAAGATGTAACGGGCGCCGAGACGAACGGCGCTGTCATCTTGGGCCTGCTCTCCGGGTTCCCCCCTTCCAAGTATACTCTCGGATACAGCATTGTTGAGCCGACGATTTACTATCACATCACCGAGAGTGACTACGGGATCAGCAGAAGCAAGAAGCTGAAGAACAAAATCATCGATGAGCTGCGGGCTGTACGCTCGACCGCTCCGAGCCTGGATGCTCTCGATTATGTCCCGACGGAAGAAGGCGGGCTGCTGTGCGTCGTCCGGGAGGACGGTACAGCGCTGTTGAACACGCTCGACCAGCTAAAGTCTTTTTTCGGTAATCGTCCCGCGCGCATTCAGCTCATCGATACCGGCGAAATATCGCTGATGAACCTCGTGCGCACCAACTACGAGCTTCGTGAGGAAGAGATTTCTCTGGTCGTGTATGTTGGAACAGAATTCACGCGATTGATTTTCATGAAGGGGGGGCACTTCCTTCACTTTGCGCCAAGCATCGGTGAGGGTTCCGATTCCCCGAATATTCAGAACACAGTATACAGTCGCGTACTCCTCGAGCAAGATAGCGTCGGTGTAACGCGACTCGATCACATAATACTTGCGGGGGAATGCCAGAAACTTGACTTCAAAACGTTCTTCCTTGAGCAGTTTCCTGAACTCGACGTCGATTATCTCCGCATGCCGAACCTCGACCTGAGTCCCCTCTCGCCCGAATTGCAGGAGCGAGTGTCGGAGTTTGCGATTCCGATTGCGACGGCCTGGAAGGTGCTCGAACCGAATAGGGATGAGTTCTATCCCATCAACCTTATTCCAACTACAGCCCTTGAGGCTCAGCGCGTTTTCAGGCTTGCCTGGCATGGGTACCTAGCCATGTTGTTGATCTTCTTACTAACCCTTTATTTCACGTCACAGATCCCGTTCCGCAACCAGGAACTCCAAACCAAACGAGTGGACCTCGAACAATTGGAGACTCAAGTGGAGCAGAACGAACGCGTTCAGGCGTCGATTGACAGTCTGAGTCGACTCGTCACGAAGTTTCAAGATGCGCTTGTGCTCTACGATCGGCTCATTCCGGGTGCCGACGTCTGGGGGAAGACTATCAGCCAGACGACGAGGGGCGTTGAGGATCTGAACTCCGTATGGCTTACTGACGTCACCACGACACAGGGAGGCGGGATTACACTCAACGGGTTTGCGATCTTCCGAAGCCGCGTTCCCCGGTTGTCCGGCCTTTTTGAAAACGCAACGTTGAGGCAGGTTCTCGTGCAGGAGATTCGTGACAAGATTGTGTACAAGTTTAGCATCGAAGTGCCCGACGTGGCGCCGAAACCACCGCCGGCAAGCCCGGCGGGCGAGGGTACCGAAGGCCAACCTGAGTAGCAAGTTTGCCATGGTTTCTTCCCGCCCTCGCGGTCGAGGTCGGGATTAGCGTCAATACGTGTGTCACAGATAGAGGGGAGCAACCTTGTCCTATCAACTTCGGAACAGCGTCGTCCTGGGAGTCCTACTCGTCTTCATTCTCATCGTAGGTGGATACGTCCACTGGATTCGCCTGCCGGGACAAACCGAAGTGGTCGACGCGAAAATCAAGGAGGTCAACACGGAGCTCCAGAATACTCCTGACTTAATCGGCCAATTCAATGCAACGCAGGAAAACGTCGCAAACATGCAGGTGCGATGGAAGAACAGATCGAAGGACATCCCCCCCGCAGACCAGACCGCTCAGACGTACGCGTACTTGAACCGCATCATTGACCTATCCGGTTTCTTGAGGCTCGACATGATCTATCAGGGTGAGAAGATCTTCGTCAACTATGGGTATAAGATGTACAATCTGCGAGGGGAATCGAATTTCGAGAATTTATACAGGTTTATCTGGATGCTGGAGAATGGGCGGAAGTTGTACAAGATTTCGACGCTCAACCTTCGCAGCATAGAGATCGTGAAGACTGAGACCAAGCCGGGCGAAGAGCCCACCCCGGAAGGGCGCGAGTTCCGCGTGGGGTTCGAGATGGTCATCCATGCCTACTTTACCCCTCAGACAGACCTTACCGGGTCAGTGGGGTACGGTGAGGTCATGCCCGCCGCACTCAATTACAACCCGTTCAAACCCCTTATCCTCAGCTCGATTCCTCCGAACATACTCGGGCTCGTCGAAGTGGAGCGGTCTGAGCTTAAAGCAGCAATTGCCGGGAAAGTGTTCATCCAGGACCAGAACAACGAGATCCAAACACTCCAGGAGGGTGACGAGGTTTACCTGGGATATGTGACCAAGATCAGGCCGGAAGAAGGCAGAGTAGAATTCACCTTGAACAAGGGTGGCATCATCGAAAGATTCGAACTCACCATCAGATTTGAAACAGGGCTCGAAACAAAATAGGAACAGCCGACATGAAAAACACACTCCCAAAGCTCCTTCTGGTTTCGATGTTGTTCATGCACACAGCGGCTTGGGCCCAGCGTGTGGACCGTCAGTTTCAGAGAGAATTCGTTTCGCCGGAAGAGATCGTTTCGTTCTCTGGGACGACCCCTTTCGACCAGGTGGTGCAAGGACTCAGCGAGGTGAGCAAGAAATTTACCGGCAAAGTCATCGTCGACGCAACTAAGAAGACGACGCCGATCGGAGTCGACGTGGAAGCCCACCAATGGCGAGATGCGCTGGAAATGATCCTTCGAGCGAACCAGATGTGGTACAATGAGTTTCGGGATTACATCGAGCTGTATGCTCTTATTGAGGAGGAGATTGCCAAGCCCGGTGAGGTTACCAGGCCGACCCTGAGGTCGCGGGAGGTGAGAATTTCCGCTGTGTTCTTCGAGGTGAATCTGACGAAACTCACCGAAGTGGGATTCAACTGGAGCTTTCTGAAGTCAAAGGGAGAGACTCCCTTCAAGGAGACGCAGATCAGCGGTACATTCGGCGCCGCAGATCAAGTAACTGATTTTTTCAAGGTCGAAATCGTCCCGGAAGTGACGTTCGGAAATCTCGACGCAATCGCAAAGCTGTTCTCATCTTACGCCCTGGGGAAGATCCTCTCCAGCCCGGAAGTGACAGTACGCAGTGGGGTCCAGGGAGTAATCCAGGTTGGTCAGAGTTTTTCGATCAAGCAACGTGACTTTGCGGGGAATGTTACGGATCAGTTCTTTGACGTTGGGACGATACTCAGAGTCACTCCGCAGGTCATCACGGAGGGAGGCCAGCCGTTTATCTATCTTCTGATCAGCTCTGAGCGGAGCTCTGTCACGCCGGGTCAGATCAGCACCATCATCACGAAGTCATCGGCTCAGACCGAAGTGTTGCTGCTGGACGGCGAAGAAACTGTCATCGCTGGATTGTATTCGACTGATGAAACAATCATTCGTGACGGCATTCCATTTCTCAAAGACCTCCCCTGGTGGGTGTTCGGCATTCGATTTCTCACCGGCTTCAACAGAACGGCGTACACTCAGCGGGAACTTATCGTACTCCTCAAGGCGGATCTTGTCCCGACACTCGAAGAACGAGTGGCAAGGATGGGAGAACGACGAGACGTGCTGAAGGAGAAGCAGAGACAGAACGATCGTGAGATTCGGCGTCGGTTGAAGGACTAAGTCACACTTCTGAGGATCTCATCTTATGAAGCACTATCTCCTTACTGGGGGCATTATGAATCTTCGAACACTCTTCGTGTGGAGTGCGGTGTTGAGTCTGACGGCAATCATGGCCTGCGATGAACCCACTGGTGTGGATGTAGTACTCGACCCTGGCGAAGCCTCCGTCTCGGGCAAGGTTGTCCGGCAAGATGATACGCCAATCGCGGATGCCAGTGTCCTCCTCTCCACGACGTTGGGCAGTCAGTCGACCTCATCGGATCTCTCGGGGCAGTACTCCTTCATCTTTGTGTTCGACACGATTCAAGCTGCGGTATCTGCAAAGATACTGGTTACAAAGGCGGGTTTCTCAAGAGATTCGTCCAGCTTTTTCCTTGCCCCAGGCAACGCCCTCACAGACCTCAACTTCGTTCTCGTTACCGATACGGGTGGTATCCAGCCTCCACCCCCCGATACTGTTGGAGTGGGGGGGCCTTCAGGCCCGGCTTCGAACATCGTCGTGGCTGCGTTGAGCAGGGATAACGTATCGGTCAGAGGGGCCGGTGGAGCAATCGAGAACG
The DNA here is from genome assembly GCA_036478305.1 of Bacteroidota bacterium. Lineage (GTDB taxonomy): Bacteria > Bacteroidota > Ignavibacteria > UBA10030 > JAZGDE01 > JAZGDE01. Next base: position 26 of record JAZGDX010000090.1, on the reverse strand, counting down.
CCAGGATTACGTTCGAGGCGCGTGAC
>JAZGDX010000009.1:0-3951 GCA_036478305.1 Bacteroidota bacterium | reverse complement strand
GGATGGTCTGGTTCCGGAGGCCAATTGACGTTCGAAATCTGTGCAAATCGATTCTTGCATGGGATGGTTCGTGGGTTGGTAGGGTCGATGGTCGACGTGGGACGTGGATACATATCATTGAGTGACTTCGTAGGGAGCCTTGAAGGGAAAGGTGGAAACGGTGTTGCGATGTTCGCTCCGGCAAAAGGATTGTTTCTGGAAAAAGTAAAGTATTAATCCTCACGAGACGTTCTTATGATCTCGAAGTCGAACTTGCCCAGTCGTTTTGCATCCCTGGCCATTTATGTCACGGTCGCAGCTACCGCTCTCTCGTGTGCTGGTGGGCTGGGAATCAACCTCTTCAGCAGTTCAGACGACGTACAGCTGGGGAAGGAGCTGGACCAGGAGATTCGCAAGAACCCTCAAGAGTATCCGATCCTGAAGAACGCGCCCGAGGTGAAAGCATACGTCGTGAAGATCGCGGGAAAAGTCCTGAGTTCACCAGACGTTAAGAAACGAGGTGTGTTTCCATACCAGGTTGAAGTCGTTCACGACGACAGTACCATCAACGCGTTTGCGACGCCCGGAGGGTACATCTACGTGTACACGGGGCTGATCAGGATGCTTGATAATGAGGCGAGTCTCGCGGGTGTGCTGGGCCATGAAATTGCGCACGCGGAGCTTCGCCACGCCACTAAACGGATATCTTCGTACTATGGGATTAACGTGCTCCTCTCGATTGTCCTGGGCCAGAACCCATCCCAGTTCGCTGAGATAGCAGCGAACCTGTTCACGGGTTTAGGGTTTCTGGCGAACAGTCGCGCCGATGAGAGCCAGTCAGATGAATACTCGATAAGATACCTCGATGATACAGAATACTATCCGGGAGCGATTCGGTTCTTCTTCGAGAAGATCTTGGAAGAAAAGAAGTCGGGTTCTGGTAGGGTCGAGCGTTTGCTCTCAACTCACCCGATGCCAGAGGATCGAGTGGCTCACGTCGAAGAACTTCTTAAGCAGTTGGGGAGTCCTGAACCATCAGAGGGCAATCTTTTTGCGGAACGATATGAGCGATTCAAGGAGATGCTTCCATGATTCTTATCTTGGGGTTCAGCAGGGTGCAGGAAGCCGGCATTGGCAGTGAGAACCAGTTATGATTCAGGATGCAATACAGAAACTCGTGCACCGTGATGATCTTACGCAACAGGAAGCGTACGATGCGATGTCGGAGATTATGGACGGTCGCGCGACGGCCGTTCAGATCGCCGCGTTTCTGGTGGCCTTGCGGCTGAAGGGAGAAAGTATCGAGGAGATTGTAGGGTGTGCGAGGGTGATGAGGGAGAAGGCAACTCGGATAAAGGTGAACCGTGCGTCATTGATAGACACATGCGGGACAGGCGGAGATGCTGCAGGAACGTTCAACGTGTCGACGGCTTCAGCTATTGTGGCGAGCGGCGCGGGATGTTCGGTGGCCAAACATGGGAATCGTGCGGTCTCAAGCAGGTGCGGCAGCGCGGACGTCCTGAGCGCTCTGGGCGTGAATATCGAAATGTCTCCGAGGGAGGCTGAGCTGTGCCTGGAGGAAGTCGGAATCACGTTTCTCTATGCCCCACTGCTCCACGGCGCGATGAAATATGCGGCTCCTGTGCGGAAAGAACTCGGTTTGCGCACCATATTCAACATCCTTGGACCCCTCACTAACCCCGCGGGCGCTCGGAGACAGTTGGTCGGGGTGTACGATCCGAAGTGGACAGGTCCGGTGGCAAGCGTCCTGGGCGTTTTGGGATCAGAGCATGCTCTGGTTGTGCACGGTGAGGGTGGCATGGACGAGATATCTCATACCGGGGACACGCAGGTGAGCGAGTGGCAGAATGGCGAGGTTCGAACCTATAAGATTAGCCCGGGCACGTACGGAATTGAGCGTGGATCAGTGCATCAAATTCTCGGCGGCAGTGCGGAAGAGAATGCAGGGATCATTCGGGAAGTGCTTGATGGCAAGGACGGCGCGCCGCGAGACGTGGTGCTCCTGAATTCAGGGGCGGCTATCGTCGTGGCTGGTGTCGTTGGTTCGTTGCAAGAAGGCATTGAGATGGCTTCAGATTCGATAGATTCCGGAGCGGCGAAGAGAAAGCTCCGGGATTTCGTCGAGGCAAGTCGATTGGACAGGCATCTGTCATAATCTAAACGCAGTGGATGGATCCTTTTTGGGTACAAGTTTTTCTGATTCTGTTTTTAGTGTTTCTCGGTGGCGTTCTGGCTGTAGGTGAAGTAGCCATCCTATCTTCACGGCCGGGTCGCGTGCGAGAGCTGCTTGAACAGGGAGTCCGAGCAGCGAGGATCGTTCTTGAGCTCCAACGAGAGCCCGAGAGGCTGATCGCGACCGTACAGATAGGCCGGTCCGTTTTGATCACTCTCGGAGCTGCAGTTGCCGGAACGTTTAGCATCCAGTATATTGAGCCTGTCTACGGCAGTCTGCAAGTCGCGTGGATACAGGAGTGGAGTCAATGGCTCTCTCTTTTTACGGTTGTTGTCATCGTTGCATTCCTCGTTGTGGTTTTCGGAGAGCTAATACCAAAGTCGATTGCACTGAAGTACGCGGAGCCTTTGGCGCTGACGGCTGCCTATCCGATGGGTTGGCTTTCCCGGTCCTTCTACTATCTCGGAAAGCTCTTCACGGGTTCCAGCAATCTGATCCTGAGAGTCTTCAAGGATCAGACGAGCATTGTCGATTCGAGAATCTCTGAGGATGAATTCAGACTCATGCTCGATGAGGGCACTAAAACTGGCGTCATCGACAAAACAGAGCAGGAGCTGATCAAGAATATCTTTGAATTCACAAATACGACGGCAAAAGAAGTGATGGTCCCGCGGCCCGACATTGTGGCGGTTAACATCAACATTTCCCAAGAGAATCTTATCAATGTGGTGACCGAAGAAGGGTACTCGCGGCTGCCAGTGTATAAGGGGACGATTGACAATATTGTGGGAATTCTGTACACCAAGGACCTTATTGCGGTTCTGGAGCATCGAAACCTGGTGATCTTGCAGGATATTCTTCGACCTGCGTACTTTGTTCCGGAATCGATCAAAATAAGTCAATTGATGCGGGGCCTTCAACTGAGGAGAATGCATCTGGCTGTCATCATAGACGAATTCGGGGGAACGGAGGGGATCATCACGATGGAAGACGTTCTCGAGGAAATTGTCGGTGAGATCCGTGACGAGTACGACGAGGAACTCAAAGAGTACGAATGGAACGAGGATGGAAGTCTTGTCGTCAACGCTCGGATGAGTGTGAAGGATCTCAATTCGAAGTTCGGCACACAAATCCCTGAGGACGAGGACTATGAAACGATCGGTGGATTCCTCCAAAAGCTAACAGGTCGGATACCGGCACAACATGAAGAAATTCGACACAAGAACATCGTGTTCAATGTGGTAAAGACGAGCAAGCGGAGAATTCGACAAGTTCGCGTGCACACGGTGGAAGAAGCGGATCCTCCACGGAACGAGAATGCGGGCGTCAGGAGTGGTCGGATCTGATGCACTCAATTCTCGAAGAGATTCTTTTACACAAGAGGCGAGAAATATCTGAGGCAAAGCGTCTCCGGCCGCTTAAGCAACTGGAGCGAACCATCGAGGGACTTCCTGCCAGCCGGGATTTTCGGCAAGCCCTGACCGCGGATGGCCTTTCATGTATCGCAGAGCTCAAGAGAGCGACACCACTCAAGGGGGTCATCTGCGCGGACTATGATACGCCTGCAATAGCACAAGAATTCGAGCAGAGTGGGGCAAAGGCCCTTTCGGTGCTGACCGATGAACGGTTCTTTCAGGGTACGTGGGAGCATCTTGATGGAGCGAGATCGAGCGTGTCGCTGCCCGTGCTCCGGAAGGACTTCATTCTCGACGAGTATCAGCTCTTCGAGTCTCGGGCCCGTGGTGCAGATGCCGTTCTCCTGATCGCAGGGGTATTGG
>JAZGDX010000089.1:0-8924 GCA_036478305.1 Bacteroidota bacterium | reverse complement strand
AAAAAAGGTCAGAAGTGTCGTCCACGAGCAGATGAGCCTTTCCGTATTCTCGCCGCGCCGAGCGGTCAACTTCTCCCCCCAGTTGATGCGCAATGAGCTGAAGTCCGTAACAGATACCGAGGATTGGTACACCGGCTTCAAAGACCGAAGGGTCGGAAAGCGGTGCGCCTTGCTGGTACACACTCGAAGGACCGCCGGAGAGGATGATGCCTTTTGGACTAAGCGCCCGGAGTGTCGAGAGCGGGATGGCAAAGGGGTGGATTTCTGAGTACACACCACATTCACGCACGCGGCGCGCAATCAGCTGCGTATACTGAGAGCCATAATCGAGGACAAGGATGAGCTCAGAATGCCGCATCAGCCACGGATTCCTCGGTGTTGAAGGCTCGTCGTTCGATTCATTCCATGCATGAACAAGAGGGAGGTTAGACCCAATATACGAAACTACGTCAGAAAAACAAAGCGAGGAAAATCAGGGCTTTCAGCCAGCTGGGCAGTGGGAGGCACGAACAACTCCGCTAACCGAGATCGGCACTGACAGATGTGAAAGAATTGGATTGAGGCTTATGGTAGGGGAAGTACTTACCGGCCGAGCGAGCAAAGACATTCAGCAACAATACTCAATCGAACGTGCTCCATAGGATTGGCGACTATACCGTCAATTACAGTGCGGCCGCAGGACCGGAGGGTATTCGAATTGTTAGAGCTCTACAATTCCATTGAGGTCCCGAAATCCCTTCGGGGCCTCCGATGCCCCGAAAGGCACTTTGCAGAATTAGCAGCGCTGCTGGTACTCAGCGAACTCTTGAAGCAGTAAATGAAATATCTTTCAAAATCGAGCTCATTTTTCGAGCGCCTTCGAGACGGTACGCATTGACAGAGGGATTCAAATTCAATGAGCGTTCTAAATGCGCTAACGCTTCTTCCTCTTGTCCTGCAGCGCAATATATCATACCCGCGCGATAGTGCAAGGTAGAGTTTTGCGTGTTCAACCGCATCGCTCGCTCAATGTACGGTACTGCTTCGACTGCTTTTCCGTTCTTATAAAGAACCCACGCATATGTCTCCAGCACATCGATATTATTCGGACGTCGTTCATACGCGCTCTGTGCACGTTTCAATGCCTCACGAAGGTTTAGTTCTTGGTCAGCACAAAAGATCGCATACTCTTGGTCGATATGCCATCCTCGCTGTTCATCTTGTTGCATAGCCTCTAGAGCTCTCACAGCAGTGCTCCTCGCTTTCTCCATCTGCCCAGATGCGCGATAGATATTGGCAAGTTCCTCAAGAAAATGATGGGAGGGAATTACCTCGTAAGCTGTCTCGACAAGCTCAATGGCTTCAGCATAATCTCCCCGCCTGCTGTTGACTTCCGCTAGTCCACCGAGCCCATAAGCATAATTAGGACGTTCCTCGAGTATCCCCTGAAAGACATACGCTGCAATATCGAGCTTTCCCTCATTCAAGTACAAGGTACCGAGATTGTACAGTGCCCATGCACGATTCTCATGTCCAAACACCCCCGCGTTTGCCGCTAGCTTCATAGCTTCACGCGCACCGTGAAGATCACCATGCAATTCTCGCAGATAGGATGCGCGTGCATACGAGCGTAAGTCCGGACGAATACTCAGCATCCTACCGCATGCTTTCACAGCTTCTTCATACTCACCCATTTCGACCAGAGCATCACACAGAACCCCGTATGCAAACGCATTGTATGGGTTTCGTGCGATCGCCTTTTCAGCAAACTCCTTCGCTTCCTCAAAATGATGCATTGACATCAGCATCGAGGCTTTCGTTACGATTGCATCGAAATTCTCGGGATCCCTCCTCAAAGCTTCTTCGAGCAAGTACTGTGCCTTCGTAACGTATTCAAGATCGTTGCCGGTAACCCTTGACTCCCGTAGGAACAATTGCGCCAGCACTACATAATTCTTAACTACGGTAGGGTCTCGCCGAAACGCATCGCGAAAGTATTCGACTGCCCTTTCAGCATTCAAGAATTCTGAGGACGCTGCTGCTTCTCCTGAACGTGGACTGAGGTTTGGGATTTGTTCTCGAGTCTTAGTAAATTCCAATAGAGTAAACAGTCCGGCACCGAGGAATACAATTGTCACGATTGTGATACCAGGTGTTCGGTACTTCTGCATTCCGCTCCTCTCTTATCCGATTTGATTTGTCGAAAAATTCCGACATCAGTACGATCTGGTCAATTCGATTAAACCGCAGCCGCTGCATTTTCCGTTGACTTCTAAGACATCTAAATTCCGAGTTATTTGATGAGCAGTGCTTTCTTCACTGTGATCACATCATTCCCGACTTCCAACCTGTAGAAATACGTACCGCTCGCGGCGCCCCTTGCATCCCACGTAACGGTATACGTACCTGGCGAATGTTCTTTGTTCACGAGCGTCGCGACCTCCTGGCCGAGTGCATTGAACACTCGTATCTTCACGATGTCGCTCGTTGAGACATGGTAACTAATCTGGGTTGACGGGTTGAATGGATTCGGGTAGTTCTGTTCGAGAATGAAAGCTTTGGGTATCTCCAATCCGAGAAATCCTTCGCTCACACTTGTCACAGCGCCCGGTTCATTCGCTGTGAGTTGTTTCACGTAGTCATACCCGCGATGAGGATTCGGCAAATACGGGAACGTTGCAGACAAAGGAAGGTCATTCGCCGTGGGACCCGCGTTATAATTCAATTCCGCGAGCAGTGCGGGAGATACAATGTCGGAATAATCTCCCGCGACGGCATCGTTGAAGGGCAAGCCGACTGCTGCAAGGACCAAGCCGCCAACGGTCTGAAATACGATGGTCGTCACATCATCCTCAAGTCTACGGCCGTTCGGGAAGCCATCCATATGAGGTATTGATTGGAGTTCAGCGCTACCGTTGTACGTGGGATCGGTTAAACCGAGGACAGCTGCCCGTATCAATCCCATTCGGCCATTCTCCAGAAATTCCTGAGAGCTCCGATCAGTCACCGGTGGTGCCATGTTCAAGCGCAGCATATCGCCCCCGTAGAGATTTCCTCCATCGTCCGTGATCGGCAGAAAATTATGGATGAACGGTTTGCCTTCGCTGAGGGGGCCGCCTGTTTTTCCGGTCGCTAACTGATAGGGTATCAAGTTCGGAACTCCGAAATAATAGATTGCAAAAACGTCCACGAGGCGAGGGTCCCCTGGCCCGACCAATCCCGGCTGGACACCAGCAGCGAAAGCTGTTCCCGATAGGTCCAGCGGAGGTGAAAGTTGCGTGACAGCATAGGCACCGTCATTTCCGTTGCGAAAATCAAAGCCTGGCATCGAATAGCCTGGAATAGTACCGATGGCAGGATACGACTCTGATGGAATCCTCAATGCCGAGAGTGCAGGAACTGCGCCGCCGAACTGGCTATCGTCCATGTAGAGCCCCACCTCGGGATTCGCAAAGTACTGAATAAATGACTGCTCATCAGTGCTGTAGGGGGTTACTGCGTTCCAATGATCCTTCTCTCCAATTGGAATCACCGCTTCATTGGTCAACGGCATTCCCAGTCGCGAAACCTGCACCCAAGGCCCGCTGTGTGTTGGCTTCTCACCAGTTGTTAAGAGTGTTCTGATTTGCGGGCGACTGGCAGAGGCCCACACCCCGATGACGAAATCTGCATCGATGATGCTGGTTGCTTGGTCCACGGACTTGCCATCTTTTTGCAACACGCTAATAGGAATCTTCATCACGATTGAGTGCGTGTTGAACCCTGCAACAGCATCGCGTGCGTTGCCCGGATTACTTGGATCAGTTCCGTAGCTACTCCGCGTCTGCCCGATATCGAAGACACCACCGAGATCGACGAAGAAGACGTCATCACGAGGACCGCAGAAGATTAGCTCGCCATCTGGGGCAGTCTCAATGGCATCCTGTACGAGTGTAGAATAGTCCGCTCCCGCTAACCCCGCCGCTCCGCCGATCGAACGAGGTCCAATATTATTCGGAGGAACGGTTCCGTCGCTCACGATTGTGGTGAATGTCGCCCCACCGTCAGTGCTCTTTTCACACGTGTACATAGTCTTCAAATTCTGAAGGCCAAGACGGATGTTGAAGAAGGTGGTCGGATCTTCGTTCGTCTGAGAAAACGTGAAACGATACGTAATGTCATCTTTTGCAGAACCAAGCGGTCCCACGGATGTTCTGTTCTTAACGTGGATTTCATAGCGAATATCTTCCCCGAACGTAACATAGTTTGGACCACCTTCAGGGAGTTCAAGTGGAATATAGTTCGCTACGATAACCACCGCGTTCGGGTCGTCCGCTGCGCGGAACACGTATAAGTCGGTGTTATCAGCAAGCGGATCATTGCTGATAAGCGGCGCTTCGCGGTGACTGGACGCATCCAAGGAGTCATGGCCGTCCAACATGACAAACAACAGCGCAAACATCAGCAAGCATGTGATCAAAAGAGTTTTGCGCATAGAAAATCCTCCGGGAAAAATTTAGGGAAATGGTTAATTGAGACAAGTAATTGAGGTACCCTTAGTGGCTATACGAAGGAAATTCAATAGTGGATTTCGAACTTCATGCTAAAAGTGGTGAACTGAGAGGTCGGTTTCGTTAGTGGAGCTGAAATCCAGTGCGGCTGGAGCCCAGCCAAAAATCACTGTCGCCACTCCAAAACATCGACTAAAGGTAGGAATTGTGCACAATACAGGGGTGTAGGGTAGGTGTGTATCCGCAGCGTCCTAGCAAGACAACAATCCTGTTGACCTCTTGAGAAACTTCTAAGGAATCACTAAAGTTGATAACAGCGACAACAACATGATTGGAAATCGGATTGAGTGCAAAAATGAGATACGCTGAAGTTCCGCCATGGTGCCATCAAAGACTGCCCAACAAATACATCTCGCCGGTCGGCTGCGGGACACCTCCCTTCGGCTCGAGGGTCACGGCAAAGGCGTTCACCTGCTGAGCCTCCGATACGGCGATCGGTTCCACCTTGAAGTAGCCTTTCCCTTCCGCACTAAGACTGAACACACCGGCACTGACCGGCTTGTTATCGACTATTTGCCAGAGTTGATAGTCCTTGTTGGCAGGAGTTGTCGGCAGGTTTGTAATGTAGAGAATTGCTTTCTTGAGGGTTGGATCCCACATGACCTTTCCGTGCCCCTGCGGACTTGGACCCAGACCATTCATGATTACAATGTTTACCTGAGAGGACTGGAACAGCGCGAGTATTTCCTGCTGGCGATCCGATTCATTCTTCAATTCGGTGATCTGCACGCTCTGTTGATCAATCGTCTGAAGTAGAGAATTTACCCAGATTCCCAAACTGATCGCGAACACGATGGCTGCAGAAACCACACCCACACGCAATCCCCAAAAAACGCGCGGTCTGGGAATCGCAGCCGTCGGCTTGTAGCGAATGCTTTCCGGAGCCCTTCTCATTTCCTCCCGTACGACCCCCATGATTCGTTCCCGCACCCGAGAAGAAGGCTCCTTCTTTCTCAGTGCGGTCGGAAGAAGGGACGCAACGGCTCGCAGCTCCTCCACCTCGGTCTGATGTTCAGGGCCCAATTCCTCGAGACGCCTTTTGAACTCTCCGCGCTCTTTTTCATCGAGAGCCCCAAGCACGTAGGCGGCAGCTTGTCCCGTGAATCGATCCTTTCTTTTCTTTTTCATGTTGATAGATTCATCTCCGGTACTTCATGAGTGATCCCTTCAAGGTTAACATAGCTTTTCGCATCCTCGTTTTCACAGTCCCGAGAGGGGTTCCCGACTTGCTGGCAATTTCTGACTGCGACAACCCTTCGTAGTACGCAAGTTCAAGCATATCGCGCTGAGATTTCGACAATTTCCTCAATGCTGATCGGACGATGTTGCCAGCCTCATTGGCCTCGAGAAGAAGTAGCGGGTTAGCATAGATAGTCTGATCAGAAACAGCCAACAACTCCCCTTCCGGGCCCCGGAGGATCCGCTCCCGATGCGATTTCGACCGAAGATGGTCTATCGCACGATTCCTCGCCAGTGTCATTAGCCAGGTAGAAAGGTTTCCTCGGACTGAGTAGAACATATTCGCTTTGTGCCAGACCTGAAGATAGAGCTCCTGAAGAATATCCTCCGCCTCTGCCGGACTGCGCACAATGCGGAGAATAAGGGTGTAAAGAAGCTTACTATAGCGATCGTATAACGTCTCCAAGGCTTGCTGATCCTTCCGAGCGATCGCATCTATGAGCTCGAGGTCCGTAATGAAATCCTTTGCTTTTTTTGTAAAGACCGCAATGAGCACCGCTTTTCGCCAACCTCACTTATATACGGTATTTTCTGCGGAACAGTTTGTGGGCTACGCGAGACGTCAAGACTTGAGAAAGTCGTGAAAGATCTACAGCGTCTGAAGAGCCTCGACAAATTGGTCCATTTCATTTTTCGTCCGCTTCTCCGTTACAGCAACAAGGAGACCCGAGTCATGTTCTGAAAACCCAGCAAGGTCGAGTCCGGGAGCGATGTTTTTCGATAGCAGATGTTCGATGATAAGGCGAGGTGAAGTTGGTGTTTCGAGGACAAACTCTTTGAAGAACCGTTGGCGGAATTTCAGCTGATACCCAGGGAGTGCCGACAGACGTTGAGCCAGGTAATGGCTTTTCTGTAAGCACAGCCGGGCGACCTCCTGTATCCCCTGTTTTCCGAGCAGCGACAGGTAGACGCATGCCGAAAGCATCATGAGCCCCTGATTCGTGCAGATGTTGGAAGTCGCTTTTTCACGCCGAATTTGCTGCTCGCGTGTTTGCAGAGCTAGAACAAAACCACGCTTACCCTCCGAGTCTACCGTGATGCCGGAGAGTCTCCCGGGGATTCTTCTCAGCAGAGGCTGTTTCACTGCAAAGATGCCGAGGTATGGACCGCCGTAGCTCATGTCGATTCCGAGGCTCTGACCTTCTCCCACCACTACATCGGCGCCGTAGTCTCCCGGAGGAACGAGAATTCCGAGCGATATTGGATCGACCGCAACAACGTACAACGCTCCCTGAGCGTGGGCGATCAGCCCTAATTCAAAAACATCCTCGAGGCATCCGAAGAAATTCGGCTGCTGGACCACGAGCGCAGCAGTATTTGACGTCACCGACTTGCGCACATCATCGACGTTCGCGACACCGTCAACGAGCGTCGTCTGTTTCAGGTTTATTTCTTGACCTCCACAATATGTCCTGGCGATCTGGAGGTAGTGAGGATGGACCTTTCCGGCGATGACGATTTCATCCCGTCCAGTATGGGCCGCGGCGAGGAGACATGCTTCCGCCAGTGAACTCCCACCGTCATACATCGACGCGTTCGCCACATCCATCCCGGTAAGATTGCACATCATGGTCTGAAATTCGTAGATCGTCTGTAGAGTGCCCTGGCTAACTTCCGGCTGGTAGGGGGTGTAGGCGGTGGAAAACTCTGACCGGCTAACGATTGCACCGACAACTGAGGGAACGAAATGGTCGTACGCTCCTCCTCCGAGAAATGAAATCAGTTCATTGCTGTTCCTGTTTCTGCCAGAAATTGCGCGGAGTTCTTTGAGCGCTTCGTACTCTGAGACTGCCTCTGGAAGCTCCAGGCCGTCCTCGAGGCGAATCTCGGGGGGAATGTTGTCCAACAACTCCTCAAAACTACCCACACCGATCGCATTGAGCATCGCGGCGCGATCGGCTTCCGTGTTCGAAATGTAGGTCATAATCTTTTCTTGCCAAGCAATAGGATCTACTGACCTATGAGCTGCTTATAGCCGGTGGAATCGAGCAACGACTTAATCTGTGAGGCATCAGAGGTCTTGATCTTAACCATCCAGCCTCCTTCGTACGGTTGCTGGTTGACGAGCTCCGGTTGGTCCGATAATTTGCTGTTGACTTCTTTGATCTCGCCGGATACAGGCGCATAGAGATCGGCCACTGCCTTGACCGCCTCGATTGTGCCGAACGATTTACTCTGCTCGACTTTCGTCCCGGCAGCTGGCAAATCCAGATAGACAACGTCACCGAGTTCCCCTTGAGCGTAGTCAGTTATGCCGATAGTACCAATGTCTCCATCGAGCTTAATCCACTCGTGATCCTTCGTATAACGAAGACCATCGGGAAAATTCATCGAGTGTTCCTTTCGCTACTTCACTTCTTAGAGTTGAAATGTTCCACGAAGCTTGTGTCGAACTCTCCAATCTGAAACTTTTTGTCCTGGATGACTTTCAGATGAAACGGAATCGTCGTGTTCACTCCTTCGATTACAAATTCCTCGAGGGCACCGCGCATCTTATCCAATGCGCTTTTGCGATTGTGACCGTACACTATGAGTTTCGCGATCAGAGAATCGTAGAACGGAGGGATCTCGTAGCCCGCGTAGCAGTGGGTATCTACCCGGACACCGAATCCACCAGGCATATGAAAACCTGTGATCTTCCCGGGAGACGGCCTGAAGTCATGGTCAGGATCTTCAGCGTTGATGCGGCACTCCAGGGCGGTGCCGACGGGCCTCACTTTCTTAAGGTCAAGCCGTTCGCCGGCTGCAACTCGGATCTGAAGTTTGATAAGGTCACGACCGGTGACTTCCTCCGTGACGGGATGTTCCACTTGGATTCGCGTGTTCATTTCCATGAAGTAGAAGTTCTTCTGTTTATCCACCAGGAACTCAATCGTCCCAGCACCTTCGTAACCTACGTTCATCGCTCCTTTCACAGCCGCGCTCCCCATGGCTTCACGCATTGCCTCGTCGACGATGGGAGATGGTGACTCCTCGATGAGCTTTTGGTGTCTTCTCTGGATCGAGCAATCGCGTTCACCCATGTGGGCTACTTTGCCGTACTGGTCGCCGAAGACCTGAATCTCGATGTGTCGTGGGTTTTCGAGATACTTCTCGAGGTAGAGATCCGGCCTGCCGAAAGAAGCTTCGGATTCTCGCTGAGCCATCTGGAACGCT
>JAZGDX010000088.1:0-3987 GCA_036478305.1 Bacteroidota bacterium | reverse complement strand
GATCGTCTTCTCGGGATTCCACGATGGTTTGTCCTTATGGAAACTAGAAGGTCGAATTATTTCGCTGCGACGGTGCGGCGCAATTCCAAACCGAGGTTCATTAACACTAAACGAATATACACATTTTTTCCGAGAAGCAAAAGAGATTTCTCAACGCTCCGAATCGCTCCACCGACGTCGGCCTGGGGAAAACGCTTCGAAAACCTCATCAGGGTCTCGGATTCGTCAACGTTGACGATGCCCTCGACCCCTCTCCGCTGCAAGTTCAAAGCGTCCCGAAACCAGATCAGCATCAGGACGAGGAACTGTTCGACCGTGGCGCGGTCATGCTCTGAAGCGATCCGCTCTACCTCTTCAGTCAATTCGAAAGAAGGAAACCCCATCGCTGCCCGAATGAAATTGACCGCTTGCTCCCGAAGCTCTCGGACTTCAGTGGTCAGGAGGTCGAGTGCCCTAGTGTAACTGCCATGAGCAAGTCGCGCGATAACTGAAGCATCGGCCTCCGTCCGGCGCTGCCGCTCGATAAGCGCCTCGCAAATATCTCCATCCCGGAGCAAATCGAACTGAATATTCTGACAGCGTGAGACTATCGTCGGCAAGAGTTTTGGCCGGTTCGGGCTGGTCAGAATAAACATCGTGCTGGCAGTGGGCTCCTCAAGGGATTTCAGGAGAGAGTTTGATGCCTCATCGTTCATGTTATCCGCGTCCGAGATGACGAAGACCTTTTTTCCGGATCCAAACGCGGTCAATGTGGCTTCGCGTCTGAGGTCACGAATGCTGCTGATCTTGATAAAGTTCGCACGTGGGATCGAGAATCTGTGGTACGGATTCTCCGCTTTCAGACGAACCTGCTCCTGAATTAGTCTGATCTCTTCGTCACGCAACCGTAGGAGGGGAGGATCGCCGACCTTCTCGCCCTTTCCGACTGGCAACGCAAACACTATTCTGATGTTTGGATGCTGAAGGGAAGCGGTTCTCTGACAACCCCCACATTCGTCACACGGTTCCACACTACCGCGTTCGCAGTTCAGCACCTTTGCCATCTCGATCGCCATGGCATCCTTTCCCACGCCCTCCGGTCCGTGGAACAAGTATGCGTGGGCTACTCGCTTCGCTGAGAGCGAACGCTGGAGGATCTCCTTGACCCGCTCCTGTCCTATGACTGATCGCCAAGACATCGCATTATCCTAAAACGCATGACCGATCCCAAAATGGACCGTTGCATCTTTGAAGCTTTCCTTCCAAAACTTCTTCTGGAAGATCCACTCCCGCCCACGAGGAGCAACGGGATCATACACTCGAAAACCCAGATCTACGCGGAACGGACCGAAGATAGCATCGTATCGAAATCCGATTCCTGCGTTCATAGCTATCTCGCTTAGCCGCATTTTTTCGATATCGGGCCAAATGTTCCCTGCGTCCATAAACAAAACTGTCCAGATATTATCGAATTCTATCACCCAGAGCCGTCCGAGCCCGCGAGTAATGTTGGTACGTGTTTCAACACTCAGTTCGAAGAGAGTGTTGCCACCCAATTGAGGGTCTGGTACCGCACCCAGCTCACGGGTTTTCCAGCCGCGCAAGCTCCCGCTCCCTCCCGCGAAGAACCGGCGGTTTAGAGGAACCGGAAGATCACGATTCTCCGCCTCCGCAACAGCAGACCGGATGAAGTACTTGATCGCAAAACCAAACTTCGCCTTGGCACCCAATATCGTATAGCGGTCACGGGTCAGGTCTGTAAAGTAGCGACCGAACAATGTTAGCTTGTAGAACTGCGAGAACGGAAGTTTGGAACCGAGTTTCTCAGCCACCGCGGGAAGCACACCCGCTTCTTCGATACTGATTGCCCACGAGTATCCCCGAGATGGGGAAAAAATGTCGTTGGTCCGGTCGCGTTGAAGAGTGAACGAAATGATCGAATTGAATTGAGGTCGCTCCTCCTCAGGTCGTTGTCGTATGAATTCTGTCGCCAGTATGTCCGCGATGGGGTCGACCTCAATTCTTTCAAGATTCCAGTCCAGATATCCGATCGTCGTCTGGCTAAATTCCTGCCGGAAACCGAAACTGTTGCGAATGGTCGTGAGAACGAACTTCTTTTGTTTGTCCGCGATAAGCGAAACATTCCAAAATCCACTGAGCCTTCGCGAGAAGACGTATGGCTGCAGAAGTTGAAAGTTGAGCTCGATGCGTCCGATTACCGTCGTATCGTTCAATCCGGTTCGACCAAAGACCCGAACGAAGTTAATGTCATCGATAGATTGCACACGAAATCGCAAGGCTGTAGTGAAAGTCCTGGCTTCCCCAAAGAAATTGAGGTGCGTGTAACCCATTCCCAGCCCCACGTTGAACGCGTTGTTCTCTTCAAGAATCGCGATTTCGGGGTTCAGTTCATGCTTATCCTTGGGCCGAACGACAACCGTTGTTGGGATCGTGCTTGAAGTGTCTTCATTAGCAGGGATGTCCGACTCGATTCTCGCTGTCTCAAACAGCCCGAGTCGATTGAGGTTCCTCCGACTGTCGTCCTTCTTCTTGAGGCTGTAGACTTCGCCCTCCTGGTACTCAAGAAATCGAAAAAGGATCCGGTCTTGAATATCGGGGCGTTTCCTCCCCTCGACACGAACCGCGATATCACCGAAACTGAATCTCCTGCCCGGACGAAACGCGATGATCAGCTTGAAATTATTGTTCAGGAGGCTGTGATGGATACTCGATTCTTCCCGGATGAATTGCGCTTCCGGGTATCCGTTATCATAGAAGATATTGAGAGTGCGGAGAATTTCACGATCGTTGGCGTTTTGGCTGAACGGATCACCGGGCTTGATAAGCGATTTGACGTATATTTTTGCCTTCACGTCATCGGAACAATTTTCAATTCCAACGTAGCTGACCGAATCAACTACCGCTCGCTGATTCTCCTCGATCAAAAACACAAGCTCGACCGATTTCCGTGAGGTGTCGATCGGAGCGCTCGTCTTTACCTGCCTGTTGAAGAAACCATTGTCCCAGTAAAACTGGCGCAAGCGGTCGGCGTCTGCCCGAAAAACAGCGGGATCATAGTACTCTGCCGGAGAACCCAATTTCCGACTAATTTTTCCGTAAAGGAATTTCGCAAACCAACCGGGACTTTCCTTCGTCTGCAGGAGTCTCGCAAGTAGGTCGTCATCGAATGTCTCGTTTCCTTCGAATTCCACCTTTTCTACTTCAAAGCTATCAACACGAGTGAGGTCGCGATCTTGTCCTTGAAGACTGATGGTCTGAAATACGTAGAGGGAGAGAACGATAATCGGAGGAGACAGCGTCCTTCTATAGAGAGCATAATGATGCATCGCACAAATATACGAAATTGGTTCCAGAAAAACCATGGAACAAAAAACCCATCCCGTCAAATCCTGGGATGGGTATTCGTGAAGCGTGAATGACTCCGGTTCACTGGAAGTCCTCCAAACCGGAACGCTCCCAGTGGAGGAGGTTAGTACTCATTCTCGTCCTCGTATAATAAGCCCTCGACCGACGGGTAGTCGGGCCAGACTTCTTCCATACCCTCGTACGGTTCGTCACCGTCCTCGAGTTCCAGCAAGTTTTTAATAACTTCTACCGGTGCGCCAGTTCGTTCCGCATAGTCGACCAATTCATCTTTGGTCGCCGGCCATGGTGCGTCGTCAAGGTACGAGGCTAATTCAAGGGTCCAAATCATCGTGCATTCGTCCCTTCAGAATGCATGCAGCACAAAAAAGCCACTAAAGAAACATAGTCTCCAGTGGCGCAAAGATAATAAAAAAAATTTCCAGTCAAGCGACCGAGATTTTCAATCAGCAGTCGCCAGACGTAATTGGTAGGACATAGGCAGGACATCATCGAAGAAGTAGTCGACGGGATTCTTTTTCACTCTTTGGTATCGAACTTCATAGTGAAGATGCGGACCGCTCACTAAACCAGTTCGGCCGGAGAAAGCGATTCGGTCGCCACGTTCTACTTTCTGTCCCGCCC
>JAZGDX010000087.1:0-3117 GCA_036478305.1 Bacteroidota bacterium | reverse complement strand
CTCTGGGATTTCATGCGGATCCGGAAGAAGTGGTGGTTGGGTCCGATCATTTTCGTCCTTGTCATCCTCGGTATCGTGATTGTGATGGCAGAAGGTTCCGCCATCGCCCCCTTCATTTATACGCTGTTTTGACGTACGGAATAAACTTTCTTATGATCACACGCCGTCCTGGCCGGTAGTGTGGTACTTCGCGACGGCTGATGATGTTCGCCCCCCCGAGTAAATATTAATCCCATTATTTGGTGTTTTTTGTCACACAGTGTTTGATGTCACAGAAGTTTTGGGGGTAGGTCTGTATTTTGCCCGTTGTCTTTCCGCGGCTGGCGAATTGACAACCATGTACGAAAGGGTCACCCGCCATGATAGCAAAGCTGTTTCGTCTAGTTAAAGATACGGTTGTTCAATATCCCGCAATCCTGGCGGGCTACCTGATCTACATGTATTACTTCTTCGTAACGCTCGATTTCTTCGAGAACTTCAAACTCGCGCATCTTAGTAGCAGTGACTTCCTCACGCATTTCGATGCTGTTTTCTGGATGTGGCTCCTCGCCTATGCATTCGTCAAGATTCTCTCCTATCGCGAAAAGAGCTATCTGCATGAGAAGTTGCACCTGATTCAGGAGCATCAGGCAAGGGAAGCGGAATGGAGATGCAATCAGTACCAATTCTTTACGGAGGAACTCAAGACTGAGATAAACGAGCCAATTGCGGTCGCTACCGGGTACGTCAGGCTCATACGGCAGCAACACAAGAACGGAAACGGAACCGGTGCGAAGCTTGATGAGATCGATGCGCAGTTGAAGAAGGTGATCAGAGGGTTGGATGGATTCTATTCGAGATCCAGGGGTGTGGAATGATAGATTCTTCCCGAGCGTGTAACTCAGTTTTAGTGTAGCCTATCTCCTTTGTGTGGTTTCTCACCGGCCGATTGACCGGCCGCTGGGACCTCGACCATTTTCCCCCGCGTTTGCGGTGAATCCGAGGCGACGCTTTCTCGTCGGATAGAAGTGCACATCGTGGGTGCCAACGGTACTCTGGCATCCCAGCGATTTTTCAGACGTCGAAGGTAATCGAAGACGACATGTACGGCAGCAGCCAATCACGAATGTCCCGCTCCGAAGGCACCCATCCAAACGATTTGAGTACCCCGTCGATCACCACTGCTGGCACATGAGTGACTCGGTTCAGCTTCAATTTCCCGGCATCATCTGTTCTGACGATTTCCGCTTCAAGTTTGAGCTTACGCACAGCCTCGCGCACATTTCGTTCGGCTTCTGTACAGGTTCGACAAATCATACCGATGACTTCGATGGTCATTTCTCGTCTCCACGGGGTTTGGGATTCACTGTTCACTTCCCTATGTAGTCATAAAGTGTGCCATCGAGAAACAGGCGTGGTTTCTTTGCTAATTGGGTTTCCCGAGGGCGCTTTTTTCAGCGTTCAAAAACCTTTCTCAGGTATGAGTACGCACATCAAACCGCCAGGACGAGTAATGTCTCGGGTCCCTCGGTCGGTATCTATCGCGGTTGCCCTCTGAAAGGTTGATTCATCCGACCTTGATTCCGCTCCATGCTGCATGTATATTCTGACCGAGCTTTCTTCCGCGTGAGCACCGGCGACAGTCGATAGGTTGCGAACACGCTCATAAGTTTCTTCGAGTATTCCGTCTCGGTCTTACTATCGATAACGGTTCTCGGCCATCCAGGGTGCTTCTGCCCTTCATCAGCTTGCTTGAAATCACCCTAGAGACGACCGTCCTCAATCATTCACGAAGGAGGTTCCTTGAAATCACCAGTATTGTTTCTTCGGGTACTCGCATCCATTGTTGTCGTTCATTGTTCGCTTTCGGGTCAAGAAGGCGACAAAAAAACGCTCGAGTACGGTTGGCGAAAGCAATTCATCGGAGGTCTCAATCTCACTCAAACGAGTTTTGACAACTGGACTCAGGGCGGCGAGAATACATTATCTTGGCAACTACACTTGACCGGAGAGTTCGTTCGAGATCAGGAGAAGTTCATTTGGGCTCAAACCGGAAGGATATCGTTTGGAAACACCAAAGTGGGCGGTACAGAGATCCGGAAATCTGTGGACGAATTCCGACTGGAAAGCGTGTTTACGTACAAAATCGGTGCCAATGTAAATCCTTACGTCGCGGTGTCGGGTGAAACTCAATTGGCCGCCGGTTTCGACTACACGCAAGACCCTAAAGTTCAGGTTTCAGATTTCATGGACCCGGGTTACTTCACCCAGTCCGTCGGTGTTGGATATGCTCCACTTGAGGTTCTCAAGACGCGTCTCGGCTTGAGATTGAAGGAGACGACTACAAGGAATTTTCCGGTACCGTACGCGGACGACCCGGCAACACCGGAAGTTGAAAATACAAGGATCGAATTTGGTGTGGAATCGGTCAGCGATTTGAAGCAGCAAGTGAGCGAAAACATACTCGTGACCTCGAAGTTAGAGCTGTTCTCCAATCTGGATGGGATTGATGAGACTGACGTAAAATGGGAAAACGTATTTTCCGCACAGGTTTCACGATTCATCGCGGTGAACTTGTACTTTAAGGTGTTCTATGATAAAGACCTCTCGACGAAGCGGCAGTGGAATCAGGGACTAACCCTCGGGTTAACGTACAGAATTCTCTGATGTTGGTGTTTCAAGCACCATCGAGTGTCGAGCTCAAGAATGTGCGATGACAAGAGTAACGCTAAGGTGGGAAGATGCACTGCCGAGATGCTGGTGCCCCAACTTCCTTACGAATTTCTCTCTGGCATTTCCAGTCGCAATCTCGTAGATTGGGAGCGTCCAAATCAGCGGCTGTTTTCTGGAGCATGATAGTGGGATTTTGAAAGTAAACGACACAAAATGAGCAAAGACACAAGGTTCAGGATTATTGTTCTTCTCGTACTTGCTCTTGGATATCTCGTGGTTGCGGTACTGCGCTCCGGTACCCTCTGGGATTAACGTGAAATTGCATGTTAAGTACACCCCTTGGTGGTCTTCTCGAGAAGTTTGATTCCTTGGTCTCGGTTTGTTGGTCTGATTCACCGGATACATTTGCGCCCATCCACATCAACCGATCCGAAAAACAGTGTCGAGTTGAAAAGGAGCAGCCTG
>JAZGDX010000086.1:0-3440 GCA_036478305.1 Bacteroidota bacterium | reverse complement strand
AGATAAGCCCTCAAGGCTTTGCTTCGCGATGCGTGCCGGAGTCGACGAATCGCTTTCTCCTTGATCTGGCGAACACGCTCGCGGGTCAACTTGAATCGTTCGCCGATCTCTTCCAGCGTGAGCGAGTGCTCGCGTCCGAGCCCAAAGTAGAGACGGATCACCTCCGCCTCCCGATCTGTCAATGTTGCCAGCGCTCGTTCCACCTCCTTGCTGAGCGATTCTTTCATCAACTCATTGTCGGGGGAGGGCTGCCTCTCATCCTGGATAACGTCGAGCAGACGATTGTCCTCTCCTTGCGCGAAGGGCGCATCCATCGAGAGATGCCGGCCGGAAATCTTCAATGTGTCGGCAACCTCGAAGAGCGACATATCAAGCTCTTCCGCCAGTTCACTTGCGCTGGGCTCGCGTTCAAACTCCTGCTCCAACTGGCTGAACTTCTTGCCAATCTTATTCAGGGCGCCGACGCGATTCAGAGGAAGGCGCACGATACGGGATTGCTCCGCGAGCGCTTGCAGAATGGACTGCCGAATCCACCACACTGCATACGAGATGAACTTGAATCCTCTCGTTTCGTCAAACCGCTTCGCGGCTTTGATGAGGCCGAGGTTTCCCTCGTTGATGAGGTCACCTAGTGAAAGTCCTTGATTCTGATATTGCTTTGCAACGCTGACTACGAACCTCAGGTTGGCCTTGGTCAGCTTCTCCAAAGACTTCTGATCGCCTTTTTTGATCCTCCGAGCAAGATCAATCTCCTCATCGGGCGTCAAAAGGTCTACCTTCCCAATTTCCTGAAGGTATTTGTCAAGCGATTGACTCTCCCGATTCGTGTATTGCTTGCTGATTTTTGCCATACGATTACTACCTCGTTGCGTCTCATCCTGGCAAGAAGGACTTGCAGCTCTTATCTGGACAGGGCATCCGGCCGCCTCTGCACAAAACGCCAGGGGTCCTCGAACATCATCGCTGCGCGGAACGTAGGGCTGACGTGCCGTTCCGGGCTTCGCTCTAGTCTTATACGGCTCTGTACCGCAGAAAGTTCAGAATTCTAAGAGGTATTCTTTGAACCAGCTTCATGTTCTTTTTCTACTCTGCCTTCTCTTTGACCTTCGAGCCCTGCTAGCCCGGCATGAACCGGGGATCTCTCTGCATCGATTCGGTCCACGATCCCGACAATCGACGCATCGACCGGAGCCATCGGGACCGGCAACGGGATGACCGCTTCCCGGGCAGTGATGTAGAACACCGTCTCCCCGGGTCCTGCTCCCACCGTATCGACTGCGACGAGTGGATCATCTGCACGTTCACGCAACGCATTCAGCGGCTGAATAATTTGAAGCTTGAAGCCCTTCAGATTTTCATCCTTCCGCGTTGCCCAGATCGTACCGATAACTTTAGCGAAGAACACTGGACCTCTGCCTACTGTGATATTAGTCAACAACGTCAAGCTTGTCGACGATGGCCATGATCACAGAATCGACCGGCTTGTTCTTAGTCTGCTCAGTTTGTCGGGCAGAGCTGCCAGAAACGACGAGGACAACGTCACCGACACCTGCCTGCACTGTATCCACAGCAACAACGAACGTATCCTTGACCTTGTAATCCAAACCCACGTGCTTCACGATCTGGAACTTCATTCCAACGAGATTCTCATCCTTCCGCGTTGCCCAGACCGTTCCGACAACTTTCCCGAGAAACAATAGTCGCTCCTCTCGAAGATCAGCCGATTCGCAGTCGGATATGCCAAAGGCTCGTGATGACCCTATCCGTAGATAGCTTTCTCATTGCACTTGCAGACCTGGACTCGACGCTGCTTGAATCTCCAGGTTCCTGGGGTCCGCGACCGTTCAGAAATGACCATTAACATCGGCGTAAGAGTCGTGTGGCATCTCGGGCACTTTCTCCCCTTTTCCGCGGCTGCCTTTGCAACTTTCTCTGCAAATGTAGCGGTTTTCGCCATGAAATCCTCAGGTTTTCGAGATGATCCTGCTCCCTCAGTACACGCTTACCAGATTCCCGCCCCGCTCCGCAACGGTGTTCAAAACCTGCGTCGCATTGCCTAGGAACTCTTCGACCGTCATTCCTTCCGTGGCACCGCAGATACCGACGCTGATGGTGACGGAAAAAGTCCGGTCTCCCACAGTCAAGATCTGGCTAGCGATCGATTTTCGAATCTTCTCCGCCCAGATGTATGCATCGTTAGCCGACGTGTTGACGAGTACCGCCCCAACGTGATGCCGGTCAAGCAAGCCGACGACATCGTACGGTCGAACGCCGCTCCGGATCACGTGAGCAATGGCGTACAAGATTGAATCAAAACCGTCCTTTCCATACCTTTCGACCAATTCCCCGTGATCGTCCAGACCGAAGTTGACAAAAGAACAATCTGGTCCGAAATCGTCCGACCGCTGAAGTTCTTTTTCTACTTCCTCAAGAAAATGCCGCCGGTTCAACAACCCGGTACGTTCATCGACGACCATATGCTCATTAATCATTTCGCCCAGAGAAACAATTTCCAACGCTGCTGCCGCGGGGTCTACCAGACGGTAAAGCAGCTGGACATCACGATGCGTATAATTGTGTTTATCCCCACTGAGCACGCACAAGGCCCCGTAACACTTGTTCAGCGAACTGATCGGGAGAGCTATGACGGAGCCACCGATTCCTCTCTTCTCTTCCGGATGGAAAAGTGTCGCAGCATGCAATTCAAGGTCGTTCACAAGCTCATGGTTGTTCGATCTGATAACAGATCCTACCAGGCTTCCATGAAAGTCCACCAACTCGCCTTCGGCAATAAGAGGTACCTGAACTCGATTCAACACTTTCGCGACGACCCATTTCTGTTTTTCATCATCGTACTGTACAATACTCAGTATGTCGCTGTTTATCAGTCGAGAGGTTTCCTCCATGAGCGCGTTAAGAATCGATCCAGATGAGCGATCGGCCAAGAATATCTGCTGCATCCGTCTGACCGCATTCAGGACCTCTGAATCAACCAGCAGGTCGTATTTATCGGTATAACTCTTGATAAGCGCAGAGACGAGCTTCGTAAAATTCCCGAGAAGAGCAATCGTCTCCTGCCCGAATGCATCCTCAGCTTTGCTGTCGATGGCAAGAACTGCCACAGGAACTCTGCCGCCCGTCGGCCCGGCAAAGAACACGGGTACGACGACGAACGAGCGAACATAGGCGACGTTCGAATAGTAGACAACCATATCTTTCTCGGACAGGGGATTTACCCTATTGAGGACCTTTGGTTTTCCGGTCTTCGCAACCCGACTGACGATGTCGCCACCCATATCGTACCGACGACCCGCCATAAAGAGCTGGCTATCGGTTACCTTCGCCTCCAGCACCATTTTCTGTTTCTCATGGTTTGCCCAGAAGAACGCAACCGTATGGGCAAACAGAACCTCCTTCACGACGGAAAGAACTTTGCTCAG
>JAZGDX010000085.1:0-6084 GCA_036478305.1 Bacteroidota bacterium | reverse complement strand
GAGTCGGCTCGTTGCCGTGCAGCGCTGCCCGGTGGTACCAAACGCTCCCCAGAGGACACCGTCTAGTGCAAGGTTCAAATCAGCATCCTCCATGACAAGCTGCGCGTTCTTGCCGCCGAGTTCCAGCGACACTCGCTTGAGGGTATTCGCGGCAGCAGCGGAAATCTTCTTCCCAACCGTGGTCGATCCGGTAAAGCTAAGGAGGTCAACATCCGGATGCTGAACGATCGCCATGCCGACGCTGCCTCCGCCACCGTGAACGATGTTGATAGCCCCTCCGGGGACACCGGCCTCCAACAGGATCTCCACGAGCGCCGAAGCGGACGCCGGTGTGTCCGATGCGGGCTTGAACACGACGGTATTACCACACAGGAGTGCCGGAAATATTTTCCATGTCGGAATCGCCATGGGAAAGTTCCATGGCGTTACGACTCCGGCAACACCGACCGGAACGCGGATTGCCATGTTGAACTTGTTGGGCAATTCGGACGGGACGGTTTTGCCAAACAGACGTCGACTTTCTCCCGCTGCATAGTAGGCGGTATCGATACCCTCCTGGATGTCTCCACGAGTCTCCACCAGCACCTTTCCCATTTCTCGTGTCATCAAACGAGCAAGTTCCTCTTTCCGCGCTGTCAGAATATCACCGACTCTCCGCAGGATATCACCGCGGCGCGGTGCCGGAACGAGCCGCCACGATTCAAAAGCGGCACGAGCTGCTCGGACGGCGTAGTCGACGTCTTCCTCCCCCGATTTCGGAAATGTCCCGACAACCTCACTCCAGCTCGCGGGATTGTGGTTCTCAAACACTTCGCCGGACTTAGCATCAACCCATTTTCCGTCGATAAAGTTTTGGTACTTCGTTGGCATTGTCTTGTGTCCTCCCGTCAGCCTAGGACAGACCTACACGTTGAAAAATTGCATCTACGTTCTTCAGGCTTCCGTTTAGATCAAACAGGCTCTTTACCTCCTGTTCGGTAAGATGCCGTTTGACCCGCTCATCACATCTCAGGAGATCCTGGAAATCCTGTTTCGTCTTCCACACATCCATCGCATGTTTCTGGACGATTTGATATGCTTCCTCACGCTTCATCCCCTTCTTCGTCAGGGCAAGAAGGACCGATTCAGAGAACACCAGTCCTTTCGTCAAGTTCAAGTTTCGCTTCATATTTTCCGGGTAGACTAACAGGCGCTCGATCACTCGCGACGTGTTGGCAATCATGTAATCTGCGACTATACAGGAGTCTGGGATGATCACTCTCTCGACCGAAGAATGAGAAATGTCTCTCTCATGCCAGAGCGTTACGTTTTCCATTCCTGCCAGCGCATTTGCCCGGAGAATACGCGAAAGGCCGACGATCCGTTCGCACGTGATCGGGTTCCGCTTATGCGGCATCGCCGAGGAGCCTTTCTGGCCCTTAGAAAAGTATTCTTCGGCCTCGAGGACCTCCGTTTTCTGAAGATGCCGGATCTCTGTCGCAATTTTCTCTAATGAGCAGCCGATAAGGGCAAGGGAATTTAGAAACTCGGCGTGCCGGTCGCGCTGTAACACCTGAGTGGAAATTGAGGCCGGTCGCAAACCGAGTTTTTCGCACACATACTGCTCCACGAAAGGATCGAGATGGGCAAACGTTCCTACTGCGCCGGATACTTGTCCAACTGCAACTGCTTCTATCGCCCGTCTCCATCTACCGATTTGCCGCTTGAATTCCTCATACCAGAGGGCGAGCTTCAATCCAAAAGTGATCGGTTCCGCGTGGACTCCATGGGTCCGACCGATCATCGGCACGTCCTTGAATTCAACGGCACGACTTGCGAGAACATCACTCAGCTTCTGCAGGTCCTCGAGAATCAGGCCACCGGACTGCTTCATCAAAACTGCGAGTGCAGTGTCCAAAACGTCAGAGGATGTCATCCCGAGATGGATGTACCGTGAGTGTTGGCCGACAGTCTCGCCAACGTTCGTGAGGAAGGCAATCACATCGTGCTGGACTTCACTCTCGATCTCATCGATGCGTCCAATATCGAAGGTCGCCCGATTGCGAATCTCCTGAACCGCTTCGCGGGGGATGATGCCAAGTTCCGCCTGCGCCTCACAGGCAAGGATCTCGATCTCAAGCCAGATGCGAAATTTGTTCTCATCTGTCCAGATCTTGCCCATCGCCGGGCGTGTGTAGCGTGAGATCAATTCTTCTCTTTCCTGTGGTTACGCCGAACGACGTTCCACAGTCAGCTCCGTGGTGAATGTTTTCTTATCACGGTAGACCGTGAGTTTTATTCGATCGCCCGCGCGGAGGTCAACGATGATGGCCAGAAGACTCGTTTCGTTCACAATCCGCTGATCGTTTGCCTCCAGAATGATATCTCCGGACTTCAGTCCCGCTTTCTCCGCCGGACTATTCCTCGCGACCTCAGTGACGATCACACCGACCGCGTTGTCGAGCCCAAAGTAGCTTGCGACCCGCGCATCAACCGATTGATAGTCGAAGCCCGTCCAGAAGTTACGGTCGACCTCTCCGGCAGTCTTGAGCTCGTTCAAGATTCTCTTCGCCCGATTGATCGGAATCGCAAACCCCACTCCGACGTTTCCTTGGCTGGGCGTATAGATGATCGTGTTTATGCCGATCACTTCTCCGAGACTGTTCAGCAGTGGACCACCGCTGTTGCCGCTGTTGATGGCGGCGTCCGTCTGTATCATGTCGCGATACAGGCGATTGTTTCCTACCGGCAGAGTCAAGCCTGTGGAGCTCACTACACCGACGGTCACCGTCGGCTTGGCATTGATTTCGAACAGTCCGAACGGATTCCCGAAAGCGATCACCCACTCCCCGATTATCACGTTGTCGGAATTGCCGAGTCCGAGATACGGCAAATTATCGCCGTCGATCTTCAGTAGCGCTACGTCCGAAACCGGATCGCTACCGATAAGTTGCGCCTCGTGTTTTTCGCCGCTCGTCAGGGTTACAGTGATCTTCACGGCATTGCCGGCAACGTGGTCGTTCGTAACGACCAAGCCGTCGGGAGAAAGGAGAAACCCAGAACCCAGGCCCTTAACCTCTTGTTTGTACGTCCTCCTCCCGAAGAAGCTGTCTCCAAAAAACTGGCGGAAGAAGGGGTCATCCCAGAAGGAAGAAAACGGCGAATGGTACTCGCGGATCTCCGTCACGTTGATTCCAACGACCGCTGCACTTGCTCGTGAGACGACCCTCGTGATTGCGTTCTGCCGTGAATCTGTAATCTCTCTCTGAGTGGAGTCTCGATTCTCTTCCCTCTCAGATGTCTGTACCCAATCGAAGGGCGCGCTCTCGGCTCCCTCCAGGGACATCGGCTGGACTCTTGCCGTCCCGATTCCGTATCCGATGGCTAAACCGAGGATTAGGGGGATCATCATAAACACAATCCCAACTGCAACTCTTGATCTCATTGTTTATTCTCCTCAAACCACAATGTTCTTTTTGGACGTATTGCTCGTTGCGGCTCTGCAACTTTCGCAGTGCAAAGGGCAAAGAAAAACCACTCGTGCGCGCCTCGGAAAAGCCAATTGACGGGCGGGCGGGTCCGTCTGACCAAGGCCACTCATTAGCTTTCCCACCCGTCAGTATACGTCAGGGTTCACGCACGTCGGTGCCCGCTCGCCACGCAACGCAGCAAGGGTGTTCTCCACAACAATCATCCCCATGGCAGTACGTGTCTCGATCGTTGCACTTGCTATGTGCGGCACCACGACTGCGTTCTCCAACTTCGCCAGTTCAGGCTCCATTTCCGGTTCGCGTTCATAAACATCCAATCCAGCGCCGGCGATAGTGCCCCCCTGGAGAGCCTTCACGAGAGCCTTTTCATTGACGACAGGACCTCTGCTCGTATTAATCAGGTACGCGGTGCGTTTCATCATCTTCAGCTGTGACTCACCGATCAGATCGCGGGAGCCCCTATCCAGGAAGGGATGAAGTGTTACGAAATCTGATTCTCGCAGCAAAGTCTCCATATCAACGTACGTGGCCTTTACCTCCTCATCATACGGCTTTCGGTCCACATCGTTGTACAGCACTCGCATATTGAAGCCGCCCGCTCGCTTCGCCACCGCGTAGCCGATGCGCCCGAGTCCGACGATTCCCAACGTCTTTCCGTGTACGTCTTGCCCGAGAAAAAGCATAGGCGCCCATCCCTTGTACTTTCCGGCACGCATGAACGCATCCGCTCCGATAACCCGCCGAGCAACCGCCATGATGAGAGCCCACGCCAGGTCAGCTGTCGTCTCGGTCAGCACACCTGGAGTATTCGAGACGGGTACCTTGCGACGGGTTGCCTCCGCGACGTCGACATTGTCATACCCAACCCCGTAATTGGCCACCAACTTCAGTTTCGAATTCGCGTCAAATACATCCGAGCCGACTCGGTCGATGAGTTGTGAGACCAGTACGTCGCACCATCGTGTTCCATCCAATAGTTCATTGGTTGAAACCGGCCGATCGTGCTGGTTTACCCTACATTGACCAATCTCTGACGCCGTCCGAAGCTTCTCCATCACTCTCGGGGGAAGTTCGCGGGTGACGTATACTTTTCCCGGCATACCCTCAATACTATAGTCTATGATTACGAAAGTTCAACGCGCTGGGCCCTGCGTCCCTTGAGATTAGCGATTATCGGTTTTACGTGTTTTAAGAGAACTATTCCGCTCAAAAGCGCCACGAAAATCATAAAATCCGCAACCGGAATGGAGTACGTCGAGGCAATTGCGACAGCGGAACTCGGCACGACGAGAAGCACAATCGGGGTGACTAATGTCGCCCAGCCGTTTCCGAGCAGAATGTCACGGGTCTTCCAGTACGCCATAAGCCAGAGCGCGATCCAGAGAGGCAATAGCGCCCACCCGAGCAACAGCATCACCCCCGCCGAAGCGGCCAGCCCCCTCCCACCGTGAAACCTCAGCCACACTGGAAAATTGTGCCCTCCAACCGCAGCAATCCCACACATCCCGAGACTCCAGAAATCGGCTCCAAAAGTACCTTTCACGATCAGAAGAGCGAGAGCTGTCTTCGCCACATCCACACATAACACCGTAAGTCCCAAGCCCTTTGAGCCGGTCACGATATAGCAATTGAGTGCTCCGACGTTTCCGCTGTCCAGCTTTCGTATGTCTTGGTGAAGTTTCCATCGAACCACAAGATACGCGGTGGGCAACGAACCGAGGAAATAACCAATGAGCAGTATTACAAGGATTTGGACCAATGAGAAAGCGTGCTGGGATAACTCGCCGCGCCACCAAAGTTATGCAAAAAATTACTGAAAAAAGGCCTCAGAGTCAAGGTGGCGTTCCGGGACTAGTAGATCGCAACTTCCTCCTGACACAATACTTTACGGATAGATTGTCCGAGTAGACACCTTGCTTCTCACTGCCAAAACGAGTATATTTTTGTCGAATCAAATCTTCAGAGGGACCTGCGAAGCCCTTCCGGAATATTTTCTGAACGAACCGTGAATGACCAAGGACGCCATCAGAAATCTCCTTCGAGATTTTCGCAACCGCAAGCTCAGCGAAGAACAAGTCCTCGCACGCCTAAGGTCGCTTCCGTTTGAACCCCTTGAATTTGCGATGGTAGACCACCATAGGGAACTGCGGAAAGGGTTTCCCGAGGTCATCTTCTGCACCCGGAAGACTCCTCGACAGGTGGCCATAATCGCCCGGCGAGTCGTGCGAAACGGGAGCCCACTGCTTGCCACCCGGGCGTCGGAGGATCAATACCGTGCAGTGAAAAAGGTTCTCCCCCGGTGCCGCTACAGCAAGGTTGCCCGAACGATCACGATGACCGATCGTTCGAAATCGACACGGAGGCCCAACACGAGGGGCACAATTCTCATCATCAGCGCAGGAACATCCGACATCCCTGTTGCTGAAGAAGCACTTGAGACGGTAGCGATCTTAGGAAATCCCGTGAAGACGCTTTACGACGTGGGAATTGCAGGGATTCATCGGCTCTTGGCCCACATGGAACAGATCCAGAACGCCAGTGTGATCATCGTCGTCGCAGGTATGGAAGGTGCCCTTCCGAGTGTCGTCGGCGGGCTGGTGGATGTCCCCGTCAT
>JAZGDX010000084.1:0-5400 GCA_036478305.1 Bacteroidota bacterium | reverse complement strand
AAATTAATCAGTCCAAGGAATCCTCTCTGATGGGCATCAGGTCGCAACAAACACCTGTTTGCAGCGTGAATCAGCAACTCACCTTTAGTATAGTTACAGACCGAAGATCCAAATGCAGTAACTGCAGTCATATGGGCCTCAGCACCGCAAATGCCTCGATTATTTCTTCGGATCGGGGTTAAAACCAGTCGATATCCTTTCAAACTTTGCGAATTTAAGCGTTTCTCATATCGGGCAAGGGAAGAATATAGGGGGAGGGATTAAAGCCTTGTATTTGCGAAATCTCAGGCTGGCCTCAACGGATGCTCAAAAACAAATGAATTTGGTAGGCAAGATTCTATTCAAGAGATAATTTTTTAGAGGGAAGGGTGACACAAGAAAAAATGAGAGTTCGCCTCATAGATGGGAGGCGTACTCTGAAAAGCCAACTCCTTGGTGGGGTAGGGACTCTGTAAAAGAACAGTGGGGTGAAGCTTGTCTTTTCAGGGCGGAAGGCGGTATTAGAAAGAATAGCCCTTCTGTCCAATTTGGGGCAAGTGTGGTCCAGATGGTATTGTGCCGAGTTGTAACCCAGGGCTACTGCGAGATAGGCTGCGTGCCAATAGTGGGATAGGCCGCCAGAGTGGCGGTAATTGTCGGCAGGAAAGAGTGTTCCCAAGTCGTAGTAAGCAATGGAAATCATTGGGTGTTTTTATCTTAATCAAGTTAGACAGCTGGAGGAGATAGGCCGCCGGGGTTAGCGCAGCCTACCGCAGCTCACTTAATAGTTGGACGGTCGTCCGTATCCCAAGCTAAGAATTGCCGTGGTTGATTTCGAAAAGTTAAGAACGAAGAAGAAGAAGACTAAGGCGATCGAACCCTCCGAGATCTTTCGCCGCCTGCCCAAGCCTCCTGGAATCAACGATCTCTATACCAGTCAGGCCGAGGTACTGCAGACGTGGTTCGCGCGTCGGAAAGAGCGTGACGTCGTATTGAAGTTGCACACGGGTGGCGGCAAGACCTTGGTCGGCCTGCTGGTGGCCCAGTCGACGCTCAACGAGATCGGTGAGCCCGTCCTGTATCTGGCGCCAACTGTGCAGCTTGTGAACCAGGCGCTTGACAAGGCGAAGGCGCACGGCATTCCTGCAGTGCCGTATCAGAGTGGCCAGCCGCTTAATGACGATTTCATCAACTCCAACGTCATCATGGTCGCCACTTACAAGGCTCTGTTTAACGGCCGAAGCAAGTTTGGTCTCCGTGGTGGAGGTCAGCCACAAGCGGTGTCCGCCGTCATCCTCGATGACGCTCACGTCGCATTCTCAGTGGTTCGCGACTCCTTCACGCTGGAGGTCCAGTCGCATAAGGAACACCCCCGATATGAGAACTTGGTAGACCTTTTCCGAAGGGCGTTCAAGGAGATGGATAGGCTTGGAACATTCGATGACATCGTCTCCGGCTCGGATTACGGATTACTAGAGGTTCCCTATTGGGCGTGGCATGAGCAACTTGACGCTGTCCGTGAACAACTGAAGTCAGACGCAGACAACTATGCCCTCGTGTGGCCGCTGCTACGCGACCAACTGCACTTGTGCCACGCCCTCATCAGCCGCAATGCATTCACTATCACACCGATCCTTCCGCTTGTGAATGCGTTTCCAACGTTCTCCGAGGCGCCGCGCCGCGTCTACATGTCAGCCACCATAGCGGATGACAGCGAGATTATCCGCACTTTTGATGCAGATCCGAATTCCGTTCAGAATGCCCTGACGTCCAGGTCGTTGGCCGGCGTAAGTGAGCGAATGATCCTCATTCCAGATCTGATGCCATTCAAGTTCGATGTGCGAGCCGCTATCGAGAAGCTCGTTGAATGGACGTCGAAGCAGAAACTCGGAGCGGTGATTCTGGTTCCATCAAACAAGGCTGCCTTGAAATGGTCAGGGGTCGCCACCGTCGCAGCGGGCTCACAGAAAGTCGAGATGCTTGTGGAAGCACTACAGGCAAGAACAGCATCTGGACCGGCCGTGTTCGCGAACCGATACGACGGAATTGATCTGCCGGGCGACTCATGCCGCCTACTCGTCATGAGCGGCCTGCCAGCCGGAACCTCAGACTATGAAATCTTCCGAGCGAGTGCGTTGTATGGCGGCGCCACCATTACACGGATGCTGGCGCAGCGTATAGAGCAGGGAATCGGTAGAGGTGCGCGCGGGTCAGGCGATTATTGTGTGGTTCTCCTTGAAGGCTCGGACCTTGCGGGTTGGATCGGCAAGGATGCCAATTTTCGATTCCTGACCAGCGCCACGAGGGCTCAGTTCGAGATGGGCGCGGAAATCAGTAAGGAGGTGCGAAATCTGAAGGATCTGGCACAAACTATTAGGAGAACTTCGGTCGGGATAAAGCGTGGACCGAGTATCACGCCGAGACGCTCGCTGAGCTAGTTGATGAGGACGCGCCAGAGGCGCTGCGTTTTGGGTTGGCCATCGAGGAGAGAAAGGCGATCAACCTATGGCATGACGGCTACCATGAGAAGGCGATTGCAAAGATCGAGAAAGCCCTGGCCAACGCCAAGGCGCTCGACCCTCAGATAAAGGGGTGGATGGAACAGCTAGCAGCACGAATCGCGGACAGGTGGGGGAACAAAGATCGAGCCGAGGATTTACAGCGCCAAGCTTACGCACACAACCGCAACCTCCTGAGGCCAAAAGTACTTCCCCCGTACCGGCCCCTGCCAGTCCCTGGCGCGCAGGCCAGCAACATTGTTAAGCAGATCGGAGGCTACCGGTTTCGCCGAGGTTTCCTACAGTCTTTCGAGGATGCCGTCGCTCACCTGCACCACGATGCCTCGTCCAACAGCTTCGAGCAAGCGCTCGCTGACCTGGCAGTCATGATCGGCTTGTCCTCGGAACGGCACGATACAAATGGCCAAGGTCCGGACGTCCTGTGGATTTTGCCGTCTCGGGTAGGAATCGTATTCGAAGCAAAGAGCCGGAAAAAGGCGAAGAATGCGCTCACAAAGGATGATCACGGTCAGCTCCTCGTCGCGGCAGAATGGTTCTCCAAGAATTACCAGCACTACCGCTACGTCCGAGTCTGTGTTCATCCCAAAAATCGGGCCACGAAGGCCGCCGTGGCCGGGGCATCACACGCGCTCACGTATGAGAAGGTGGCTGCCTTGGTTTCCGACGCAAGAGCCGTTCTCACGGCCCTTTGCGAATCACAACTCTCCGATGCCGAGCTCGTGGCCGAATGCAGCCGTCTTCTGGCGCAGTCGCCTCTCAATGCGGATCGGTTGGTGGACAGTTACCTTTTGCCCTTTGAAGATCGGAATTGAGTCAACGTCGATGGTACAACGATGGACATCGCGACCAAGCGTTCGGAAGGCGTGCACCGACCGTCCAACAACCCGTTGCAGTCGACGCTTCGCGAGACTGAACGGGAACGTTGAGCCTGTAGAAAAAGGTAAATTGAACAATTAGTGAAAAAAACGACGTCCGTATTTGGCGTATAAAATACGATCTCGGGTCAAGGTACCATTTTGGTACCCCCCAATTTGGCCGATTTTTTGATTGTTGGGACTTTTCTACAGCCTCGTTAGACAGAATAACTGTTCTGTCCAATTGGGGGAAGGCAGAAAGCGGAATAGTAGGGGGCAAGTGCGGCGCTTGTCTTTCAAGGTGAAAGGCGATATTGGACAAAATAGCCCTTGTGTCTAATTTGAGGCAAGGGTGACCCAGGTGGTATTGTGTCGGGTTACAACCTAAGGCTTGGATATACTGCAAAAGCTGCAGAGTTTGCAGGTTTTAAGGGGTTGGATTTTCCTTGCTAAGCTATCGGAATCGCATTAAAATCGCTCGAAATACTGACAGGTCAGTCAACGTGATATACTGTCATAGGCCCACAATACGTTGACCAGCATAATACTAGTTAGACAGCGATCAGACACACCGGCAGCGTATGAAAAGGGGGAAATGCACTCACCGGCTTATGCTAGGCTCAGATTGGGTGCGTAGGGAGGCGCGGGCATGGCTGCCATCATCAACAGAAATGATGCTCCAAGCCACTTGTTTAACATCCCTGAGTTGGACTTCTCCGGGGATCTCTTCGCTGAGCGCCTAGGTGGCCCATGGTTCAGGCTCGGGGCTTGGACCATCATACCTCGTCGCGACGAGCGAGGCGTCGATGACGTGGTTTCGCGGCAGAGCCTCCTGCTCGCATCTGAGCGTTTTGCAGAGGTCTTCGACAACCTGGAGTCTGTCGGCAACGTCATCGGCGACCTCGGGAAGCCGAAAGGCTCAGTCTTCCATGAGGGTGAGAAGAAGGAGTACAGGTATGCTCCATTCCACCGGTTCGAGGACCCATTCGCTTCGGTAGCCGGCGAGCCGCTGGTTTTTGTTCATTCCACCACATCGGGCGTCCAACTTTTTATCAATCCGGACCTATGGCTGTTCTTCGAACTGGAGGAGAAAGCACGTGGGAACGGCATCTGGTGGGACCCGCGGCGGGGAGTCGACGCTCTAGTTCAGCATGTGATTGACCAAGGCAACCTAGAAGTCGTTGAAATTCGAGTCGGCTACCTACTCAAATACCTCCAGGTACGTCAAATGTCATTGCTCATCGGCCACTATCGCCACCTGCACCTCTTTGATCCTTCGCACAACACCATAGAGGCGTTCGTGAAGGGAGATGTGATGCTGGGGTCTTCAGAGCAGGGTGCGAAGGTGATCTTGCAGAATCGGGGGCTCCGACAAGACACGGGTACCACGCCATTCCTGCAGCGAAGGCTGCACTTTTGGTTTGAGATTAGACCGCAAGAAATCGACGTCGACGATCCATGGGTCGACCAGCCGTCCTTCGATCCCTACACGTTCACCCTGCCAACACGCGAGGGCCCAGTCGCCCCTGCCCGCTGGAAGCACTTCCGGCAGACCGAGGGGCGTACGTTCGAAGGTAAGGTCTGCGACTTCATGAATCGTGTCTACTTCTGTCAAGAGGTGCTGACGAAGTATGAAGGAGCCTCCGGATTCGACGTGGAGGATAATGGCTCGGTGTCCTGTCACCATTACTGGGGACTTGTCCGCAGTACGGCGAGGATTGGCAACGAGCTGCTTGCCACCGCCATCGGCGACTTTGCAGAAGGCGTCCCTTTCGAGGAGTGGCCACACTGGAAGCAGTATGCCGTCGAACCGCCAAGTCCAGAGACTGCAAAAGCGCTCACACAAGAGCAGAGTGTACCCGGCGCCGTAAATTCCCTGGTAAAGGCCCTTGATACACTGAACACCGCCTTCGCTGATATGGCCGCTTCGCTCGGGGTGGCAATTCTGGACCCTCTATGGCGTGGTTCACTCGATAGTCTGGCTGGTCGTCAGCTAAGGTGGGTCTATCCCGTCACCGCCGATGACGATGAATTCCTGAAGAGAGCGA
>JAZGDX010000083.1:0-5813 GCA_036478305.1 Bacteroidota bacterium | reverse complement strand
CCAGAATCGAGCTGACGAATAGCATGGACATATGCTCTGCTCGAGATCGTGCCGGCGGTTCCGACCACGCCAACACGCTTGTTCCTCGTCGCTGTTGTCGCACTCCTGGCACCCGGATGAATGACGTCGACAACAGGCACACGGGCATTTTTCTGCACCGTACCGAGCGCAACTGCTGAAACTGTGTTACAAGCAACAACGATCATCTTCACGTTTTTCGAGAGAAGGAAATCGGTATCCTGTGCGGCATACTCTCGTACGACCTGCGTGGATTTTGGTCCGTACGGCACACGCGCCGTGTCACCAAAATAGACGATATTCTCGTGCGGTAACCGATCGAGCAATGACCGAACGACAGTCAATCCACCAATGCCCGAATCGAATACTCCAATAGGTCGTGAATTCTGATAATCGTTCATCCTTTGAGTCGTCTCCGTCCCTTTGCCTCTTTTTCCCGAGAGCCTTTTTATGGATTGCCTCGCGCTAGAAAATATCAAAGCGAGGAGATAAAGGCAAACCCGTTGAATGCAAGTGGCGAAATTCGTATATTCTGCGGAACTTAGAATCTTTCACAGCGGTACGTCACGCACTTCAAGATGGGATGCCCGTCGGTTGAACTGGCTAGGTTTTCCTTCGTGACCCTTATGCCCTTTAGGACATTTCGGCGGTTCGTGGAGCAACTCACTTAATCCGTTCGGTCGAGGAGTGACCTGTGAAACAGGAATTGATCAAACCCTACGACTTGGAGAATCACGGCATACGGAACGCAGATTCGATCTCGTGGAATCTCTCCACGCCAGCGCTCTACGAGCAAGTGG
The DNA here is from genome assembly GCA_036478305.1 of Bacteroidota bacterium. Taxonomy (GTDB): domain Bacteria; phylum Bacteroidota; class Ignavibacteria; order UBA10030; family JAZGDE01; genus JAZGDE01. Next base: position 4,995 of record JAZGDX010000083.1, on the reverse strand, counting down.
TTCAGCGCCGTGAGGCCATCGTTGCCCATATGGGCCCGCTGGTCGTGAGGACAGGCCATCACACGGGGAGATCTCCGAACGATAAGTTCATCGTTAGAGAACCGTCAAGTGAAGAGAAAATTTGGTGGGGCAAAGTTAATCAACCGATTGATCTGGACTCGTTTAGCGTTATTCATCAGCGTCTTCTTACGTATCTTCAGGGAAAGGACGTCTTCGTTCAAGACTGCTATGCTGGTGCAGATTTGCAGTATCGCATTCCGATCCGCGTGATCACTGAGACTGCCTGGCATAATCTGTTCGCGCGGACCATGTTCATTCCCGTTCTCGACAAGAAGGTTCTCAACTCTCACATCCCAGAATTCGTCATCATTAACGTGCCGCGATTTCAGGCAACTCCCAATGTGGACCATACGAACTCGGAGGTCTTCATTCTCGTGCATTTCGGCAAAAAGCTTGTGCTTATCGGCGGCACGAGTTACGCGGGGGAGATCAAGAAATCTGTTTTCACAATTCTCAACTATGTCCTGCCTCTCAACCAGGTTCTGTCCATGCACTGTTCCGCGAACGTCGGCCCTGACGGAGATGTTGCGCTTTTCTTTGGCCTCTCCGGCACCGGGAAGACGACGCTCTCTGCGGATCCGGAGCGCAAGCTCATCGGCGACGATGAGCACGGCTGGAGCGACCACGGCGTGTTCAACTTTGAAGGAGGCTGTTACGCAAAGGTGATCCGTCTCTCTCGTGAAGCTGAGCCGGAGATCTATGCGTGCACACAGAAGTTCGGAACGATCCTCGAGAACGTCGCGATCGACATGGAGTCCCGGAAGCTCGACCTCAATGACTCATCGATTACAGAAAACACGAGAGCGGCGTATCCGATTTCACATATCGAAAATTCAGTACCTTCGGGTCTAGGCGGTCATCCGAAGAACATCATCTTGCTTACCGCCGATGCGTTCGGTGTCATGCCGCCGATCGCAAAGCTCACACCAGAGCAGGCCATGTACCATTTTCTGTCGGGGTATACTGCAAAGGTCGCAGGGACCGAGAAGGGCCTCGGCAAGGAACCCGAAGCGACGTTCAGCACCTGCTTCGGTGCGCCGTTCATGGCTCTCCATCCGAGTGTCTACGCAAAAATGCTTGGAGAAAAGATTGCCAAACACAACGTGAACTGCTGGCTTGTCAACACGGGTTGGAGCGGCGGACCGTACGGCGTGGGTCAACGCATGAAAATCGCGTACACGCGAGCCATGGTGCGCTCAGCATTGAACGGAGCCCTCGCTAAGGTTTCAACAGAACCCGATCCAATATTTGGAGTGCACCTCCCGGTCTCCTGCGATGGTGTCCCGTCTGAAGTTCTCAAGCCATGGAACACCTGGAAAAACCCGCAGGCGTATCAAGAGAAGGCGATGGAACTTGCCGCAAGGTTCAAGAATAACTTTGATCAGTTCGCAGCCGATGTGACAGAGAAGATACGATCAGCCGGGCCTCGGCGGACTTGACCCAGCCAGCACACACGCTCACCCACTTGTCATTCTTCCTGGATTTCAATTAATCTTGATGTGATCGGTTTCCCGAAGATACTGACCTGGCTATTCGTCATTCTTTTGGCGATTGCCCTCTCCTCAGCCAGATTTCCGATTTTCATCCTTCAGCAATCTCGAGAACCGGTGTCGTGGCAGAGCACGACGGGAGTGGCCGATTCCGTCCTTCCCCCCTGGACTGCAGTGGACTCTAGGCTGGTTCTGGTCAAGAATCGTTAGCTTTGCTCCAGGGAATAGAAACTCGGTAGGGGCGACCCCGCCCGACCGCTTGATTGGCCAAACTTGGGGCGGGCGGGGCATGCGTCGCCTCTACTGCGCCGCAAGCCTTTGACCGCAATATGAGCGAACCAGGGCGTCACAACTTTCCTGCCAGTACAACCACGGATTTCGCCGTTTCGACGGAACCACCAACACTGTCGAGTGCTTCGAGAAGCACAATATAGATACCGATCCGAAGCCTCTGCCGATCGTCATCGAGACCATCCCAGATGATGTCTCCCTGCGAACCGCTCGGGGTACCGTGTGAGAGAATCCGGACGAGGCGACCGACTGAATCGTAGATTTTCACTCGCAGCGTTGCTGTCGTAAGAGGAAGGTTGTAGTGCATGACAGTGAAATCTTCGAAGCCGTCCCCGTCGGGAGAAAACGGATTCGGACTGAATGACACCTTCATATCGGGTGATATGATAGACGTAAAGATTGAGTTCTGTCTCCCCGGTGTACCTCCCTGTCGGTTTGCACTTGTGCTCCAATTGCGAGAGTCGTTCGATCCCGCCTCGGGACTAATCCGTTCGAGCGCCCGACCGGTACCATCGATGATCTCCGGGTTGTGCCACCGCGGCAAATACGAAACGCTGTCGATCGTGAATCCGCTGATGTCTTTCAGGATAACCGCATCACCATCGTTGTTCAGACTGAGTTGGGGGACAAAAACAAGCAACGGTTCTCCGGTGGCAAGGTCGGCAACCTCGGGCAGCAGTACAAACACTGATGAATCTGCCGCGAGGACAGCGTAGCCACCTTTCGGAAGAAAGAGAGGAGTGGAACTCAGAGCAAAGCGCTTTGCGCTCCCCTGCAGGTTAGGACTGTCCGAAACGGTCCATCCATCGAGTGAGATATCGTATGCCGAGCGGTTGAGGATCTCCACATACTCGGAGCGGCCCGGAAGCGGGTCGTACATGATCTCGTTGATGACAACAGAACGGTCGCGATGCCGGAAGCGGAGGGACTCGATCGACTGATTGTTTTGAAGATTCTGATCACCCACCGCATTGAGAAGCACGATCATTCTTCGCTCTTCAGACCGTATCGGTCCGTAATCCAGGACCGTAACGGAAGAATCTCGCCAAGCGAGTACCTGATCCATTATAATGGAACGGCGAACTTCGAGTTGTTGGGCCAGGCCATCGAAATTGTCATCGACTGCCAGCTGCACCTCAAACCCGTCCATCGTCTGAAAACCAACGTTTTCTGCAACCACGACGAAGGAGACATCCCCACCGATCGGCGGGAACGGTGGGTCGAGAACAACCCTTCGAATTGCCATATCGATGTCGAGGGGAACAATGCTGTTTTTCTGCGCCGGCGTGCTGCCAAGCGAATCAACCGACGAGCCCCAGTTTGAAGAGTCAGTGGACGAGCCGAGAGCATCGATCCGTTCGAGCGACAGCCCCTGCCCACCTCCCCACGACGCCAGATAGGCGAGGCTGTCCATCGTGAAGTCTCGCTCGTCACGTAGTACTATCTCGTCCCCGCTGTTGTTCAAAAAGAAGGTAGGGAGTCGAGCTACCTCGAGTACTATACCCGTGACGTGCCCGTGCCCCGTGAGAAAAGCGGAAGAGTCTTTTGTGATCACCGCATGCATCTGTGGCCTAAGGATTCTATCAGATACCTCCATTCTGTACGTCCTTGTCGCAGCGTTGTTCGCAAGTGACCATCCGTTAAGGTCGACGGCGTATCCGGACGTGTTGAATAATTCGAGCCATTCAGGTTGCCCACTCACAGGAGCGTACATGAATTCGTTCACCACGATGCTACGCCGGGGGAACCCGGTTCTGAAGTGGGCAATCTTCGAATTGTTTGTGGTGTCTTCATCCTCAGAGAATATTATAGTCACGATAATCTGATGGATTCCCTCCGAGATGTTGAAAAGTTGAGAGGAATAGAGAAGTGAATCGCCCAAGACAAGGGGATGAAGTTCTTCGTGAAGATAAAAGACCTCGTTCTCCCGCCCGATTGAGTCACGATCCAAGTCTTCGTAGAATACGATTTGGAAACGATCCGCGGAGCGCAGACCGCGATTCGCAACGATTGCCTGCACGATAACATCTTCACCGACGATTGGCTGCGCCGATTCAAAAGTGATCGGACCGACCGCCAGATCAGAATCCTTGGGAGTCAATGAATTCTTGACACCCGGAGTACTCCCTTCAGAAATCTCGGTGGTTCCCCAGTTGCTGGAATCGTTGGACCTCTCGGAGAGTGAAACGCGTTCAAGCGATGAACCTCCGCCGCCGCCCCAGGAAGACTGATACAACACACTGTCGATGATCTGGCCGCGAGCATCCGAGATGACTACTGCATCGCCATTGTTGCTGAGAAAATGCGTCGGCAGGCTTGGTGCAACAAGAGCTGGAACAGAAATGGTGGGATGAACTGAAACGAGGGCAGTGGAGTCCCTTGTGACCAGGAAATAACTCCCGGGATCGATCCGATGCGTGGAGCGGCTGATACTGTGGTTCGTTCGAGAGTTTCGATTCGAGACTTTCCACCCCTGCACATCAACGGCATCTTCCGTCACGTTGTAGAATTCTATCCACTCGGGTTCCGGGGCTTCAGGAGCATACATGATTTCGCTGACAAGAATCGTCCCAGCCCGATATCCCGGGCTCAGAGTCGTGAGCAGTCGATTGTTCGACGTGTCCTCATCCAATTCGTACGTGATATCAGCTATCAAAAGCTTCTTTCCCGCCTCCGCCCGGAACGGTCCTGCCCGGTAGACGGCTGAGTCTCCTACCCCTATCGGTGATGGATTCTCTACGAGGAGGATTTGCTCTGAAAGTTGGCCCACACTGTCACCGTTGGCATCTTGGAAAAGCTCAACCGTAAACCCTTCTGCCTTCTCCTTACCATAATTGGCTGCGATCACGCCGACCGTAAAGTCACTCCCTGCAAACGGAACTTCTGGTTCGAACAGAATTCGTGACACACCAAGGTCGAAATCCTTGGGTGTCAGACTGTTTTTTCTTCCCGGAGTGCTTCCTATCGGGTCTTTCGACGTTCCCCAGTTCGCTGCATTCACGGACGGACTTCCCGGCAAGATTCTCTCCAGGGAGCGCCCACCGTTCCCTCCCCAGCTCGAGGAGTACGTCAGAGTGTCCATCGTCATGACCCGGACATCGAAAAGGACAACGGCGTCTCCAGTATTATTGAGGGATGGAATACTCGTAATCAA
>JAZGDX010000082.1:0-3255 GCA_036478305.1 Bacteroidota bacterium | reverse complement strand
ACCGTATCGAGTGTCAAACGCACGTGGGGAAGCATCAAAGCGATGTTTCGGTGAGAGGGGTAGGTTTCCCCTTTTGAGTTTTGCTGCTCAAGAAGCGATGCCTGGTTAGAAGGCGTCGCTTTTTTTGTTGTTGGGGGATACACGATGATGGTTCTCAAAAAGAGGTTGATTCTTGCGTCTCAGTCCCCGCGGCGGATTGCCCTCCTGAGGCAGCTGGGAATTCCGTTCGAGGCCCTCGCAAGCAGCGTCGAAGAGGTGATCGATCTGTCCTCCACCCCGGAGGAAAATGCGCGCATGCTCGCTGTCCGGAAAGCTGAGGATGTTGCGCAAAGTATCCAGGATGCCATTGTCGTTGGAGCTGATACTCTCGTCGTGTACAACGGGGCGATACTGGGGAAGCCCGCAGACGCCAATGAAGCAAAACGCATGCTTCGCGCGCTGAGCGATAATGAACATCGCGTCTGCACGGCGTACGCACTGATCGACATCCCATCCGGCAAACGGGCCGTTGACCACGAAATCACACGGGTCAAATTCCGTAAGATCGAGGATTCCGAGATAGATGAGTATGTTGCAACGGGGTCTCCGATGGACAAGGCCGGGGCTTACGGGATTCAGGATGACTACGGAGCAGTGTTTGTCGAACGGGTCGAGGGCTGTTTCTACAATGTTGTTGGATTTCCTTTGACGAAGTTTTTCGTTACATTGAAGCGTTTTCATTCATCACTTCCGTGACGGAGGAACGCTGCTATGCCGCGTAATATCCGAGTACTGATAGCCAAGGCCGGACTCGATGGCCATGACCGCGGCGCAAAAGTCGTTGCCGCTGCCCTCCGGGACGCCGGCATGGAAGTCGTCTATACCGGAGTGCGAAAAACTCCCGAAATGATCGTTGAGGCGGCGCTTCAAGAGGATGTGGACGTGGTCGGCATCAGCCTGTTGAGCGGGGCCCATATGACTATCTTTCCGAAGGTACTAAAGCTCCTGAGGGACAAAGGCCTCCAGGATGTCCTGTTGTTTGGCGGTGGCATCATTCCCGAAAAGGATATCGAAGAGCTCAAGAGATCGGGCGTCGGAGAGATATTCACTCCGGGCGCTTCGACAGTCGAAATCATCGAGTACATAAGGGAGTGGGTGAAAAAGCACCGAAACTAGCGACGAGACGATTCCATGGATTCAATGAGCATCGCTCTTTTCATCCTCATCGCTGTCCTTCTTGCGGCCGTTTTGGGTGTGTTGCTCCAACTCGGTAGAAAACTCCGCACGAGAGAACCAGCATCCGACAACCTCAGGTTGCTGCAAAACCAAGTCCTCAACCTTCAGGACCAACTGCGAAAATCGCTAGAAGATACACGAGCCAGCGTCGAGCAGCGGTTGAACCACATCAACGACACAATCCTGTCGCAACTGAAAGGGGTCGACACGTCGGTCAAAGAAGGATTGGTCGAGACGGGAAGGACTGCCAAGGAAGTTTCCGAAAGACTCGTGAGCCTGGAGCAGACGAACAGGCAGATCTACGAAATCGGCAAGGACATATCCTCGCTGCAGGACATCCTCCGTGCACCCAAGCTGCGAGGCACACTCGGAGAGTCGCTTCTCGCGGACCTCCTGAAGCAGATTTTGCCGAAGGCGAACTACGAGGTTCCGTACACCTTCAGGAACGGGGAGAGGGTAGATGCGGTGGTCAAAATCGGCGGAAAGCTTGTGCCGATTGACTCGAAATTCACGCTTGAAAGTTTTGTTCGGATGATGGAGGCTCAGACGGAACCCGAAAAGCGGCGCTCTCGAAAAGAGTTTCTGACGAGCATTCAAGCTCGCATCGATGAGGTCGAGAAGTACATACGTCCAGACGAAGGAACGTTCGACTTCGCATTGATGTACATACCGGCTGAAAATGTTTACTACGAAATTCTCCTTAACGACGAGAAGTACGGTCAGGACGGCGGCGTGATCAGCTATGCTCTGAAGAAGCGAGTCATTCCTGTTTCACCGAATTCTTTCTACGCCTATCTGCAGGCCATCCTGTTTGGGCTACGCGGATTGAAGATCGAAGAAAACGCCCTCGAAGTGTTGAAGTATGTCAGTCGGCTTCAATTGGACTTCAAGAAAATAGCCGACGAGTACGAAACGCTGGGTTCTCACCTGCAGCGGGCGACTAAGAAGTTTGAGGAAATACAACGGAAGGCTGACGCCTTCAAGAATAAGCTGGATAACGTCGGTCAGCTTGAGGTTCCCAGGGGAGACAGCGGCCAGTTGCGCGACTGAATCACTCTTCCGCCAGCCAGATCTTAAATTCTCTTGCACTCGGTTCGGGCGACTCTTCCTCGATCGGTTCTTCTTCCTCCCTCGTCTCCTTCGTAAGGATCTTAATCTCGTTCGCTGAGAATTCAAACAAATCGTCTACGGTGAAAATCCTTCTGAAATCCTGCGGGGCGAAGAACACCTCAAATTTTTTTGACGATTCATCGAGTCGCTTGAGGTAGTACGGGGCGTTCTCGTCGGGAAAGTTCGGGTCCCAAGCTTCGGCAAGTTTGGAGTTCTCGAACCCTTTGACATTGGGGTCGTTCCCGGTGATGTAGTAGGCAACTCGATCCCCGGGCCTGTAGTTTCGGTAAGAGGCGATCGCAACCTCGTAGACTGCAGATTTGTTCCGTTTTCCCGATGCGACGTCGAGCCCGTACTGTTCGAGAGAATCTCTCAGCTGCTCGGTTCGCGCAAAGTCCCGGACATCGACCCTATGAGCGGAAACGTCCCTGTAAAGGTTTACGTAGAGATTGTGCAGCGATTCGATGTTCTCGGTGAGCAGGCATCCGATGCACTGCTGCACATAATTCCTGACAAATCGCTCCATGTTCCTCGAAATCAGCGATGAACCCCTGATGACTACCTTCTGGTCGTAGTCGAGCAGAGCGTAGTTTTTCTTCTTGTAACTCAGAATTTTCAGGTAGCGACCGTCGACCGCCAGGAGGATGCCTGACGGCAAGCTCTTTGAAACGTGCTGCATCAACTCAAGTTCGGCCTCCTCACCGATGACATTATCGGGCGGGACGAAATAGACTCCGTCTGTGTCAACCTCCACTACAATCCCTCCGTGCAGAACGATTTTGTCGATCACGGCTCTGAGAATCTCGCGGCCAGTTTTCGTCACTTCGTCAGCCCGTTCGTAATCATTGAACAGACCTCGAGCATAACCCAAATAACCGTAGAAGGAATTGATGCAAATCTTCAGCGACGATTGCATCGCATCAAGCCGAG
>JAZGDX010000081.1:0-12716 GCA_036478305.1 Bacteroidota bacterium | reverse complement strand
CAATTCAGGGCAGGGCAGTGGAAAGTGACTCTTCACGCAGAGACCGTAGACATCGTAGACGCGCGGAGATCTCTGTCCGTTCAGTGGCTTTCTTCTTTTCCGCACCATCAACCGGCCCCAGTGGCTTTGCTTTTTGGGGCGCCTGGGGACCCATCCCTTTGCGGACCCGTCGCTCCCCTGGTGAGGCGGCGAAGCTCCCCGTAGACCGACAAATGGGGCGAGCGATACGGTTTCTTCGCTTGAGTTGTCCCCTTCCCGTTCTTGTTGGGTCCTCCTACTCTTCTCTTCCGTTTCTTCGTTCGCATGATCGAGATCCTCCTATCAGTTGTCTCCGAAAAACGTTTGGAGCCACAGTTCCAGTCCGAGAAGATCCAATAGTCGCCAGGTTATATCGCAAGTCGGGTTTCGAAACTGACCATTCAGCTGTGCTAGTTTCTTCCTCATCACGTTTTCATCCACATACCCAAACCTGACAGCCATTCGGTCTGAGTGAAGCATGTCAACCAGTTGATAATAGTCCTTCTCCATTCCTCCATTCTCGAGATGAGTGAAATCTGCCTTCCAGCGGCGATTTACGATTGCATCCGGAAGGACCCCCCGCATGCCTTCACGCAGGATTGCCTTCGGGACCCCCTTCCAGGTTTGCATTTCCCCCGGAATCGCCATCAGGAATGAGAGCAGCTCCCGGTCTAGATAGGGATAGTCCATCTCCAATCCATGCATGGAGGCAACCTTGTTGTTGCACTCCATTGCCAGGACATGAAACCTCGACCTCGCGGTCTGGTACAGCGATCTAGCATATGCCGTAGTGAAGGGCCCTCTGATTCGGGTATGTCTGAACAGGTTTTGCCGGGCCAAGTTACGAAACGCCTCCGAGAACCATGGACGATCCTCTAAGGGTCTAACCAGTTTGCTACGAAGTTTTCGTAGCGAAGGAACGAGCACATCAGGCACATGATACCTTACAAGGTCCTGGAAGAAGCGTCGCCTGAACCACTTCGGGTCGACATCAGTGGACCAGCGGGCAAACTCCCTTAGATGCGTTCGTAGTTTACCCCACTCCAACTGATGCAGGACGTCAATCAGGTACGCCTGCTCGAAGAGCATTTGGTCGCCCCAGTGACCTGCCAGCAACACTCGCGCTCCACGCTGGCGGACGTTATGGAGGAACGCGTGACTGTTGTTCCACATTCCGTCCAAGATGGGAGCCTCCGCTTGCCAAACTGACTTTCTGCAGTTGTTCAGGAATCCCAAAGGGCCAAAGGCAGTCCGTTCAATCCCGACTCCGTAATCTTGCTCGATCTCCAACAGAAAGGCATTCTCATCGGACGGAGAACCATCGGTGCAGGTGTATGACAAGCCGAGGACTGGCGGATGCCGTTCTGGGGAGCGGCGATGCAGGACTTCGGCCAGGCAGAAAATAGAGGACGAATCCAGGCCCCCACTCACCGCGACAGCAACCGGGTACGCACTTCGAAGAAGGCGGCTGACAGCCTGTTCGAAGTGAAAGCGGAACGCCTCGGCATATTCTTGAAATGAACCAAAGCGCAATCGCCGGCTAGCATCAAAGTCCCAGTACCTCTGTGTTACGAATCCCTGGGGAGTAAGGAGCGCCACATGGGCGGGTAAGAGAGTGAACACATCCTCAAAAAACGTTAGCCCTTGGTCGTCCCGAACTGGATTTCCCAACAGGAGTTCGGCGAGAACATCATCGTTGGGACGGGTCGACATGCGGGGATGAGCCAGCAGGGCTTTAATCTCGGAGGCAAACATGAACGTATTACCAATGCGGCAGTAGTAAATGGGTCTAACCCCGACTGCGTCCCGAGCCAGCAGCAACTGGTTACGGCGGGGCTCATAGAGTGCAAGAGCAAAACTGCCATTTAGTTGCACGGGGAACCGATCACCAAAAGCATCGTACGCCGCCATGACGACGGCGGGATCAGGAGAATCAGCGGAAATTCCCGGGGATCCTTTGAGGCTGGATAGGAGCTCCTCACGGTTGTCGAGCCGGCCGTCAAAAACGAGCGCAGTTCCCGAGGAATTAACAAGCGGTTGAGTCTCGGTGGACGCCTCTGGGGTAACACGGAAGAGCTGGCACGCTAGCCCTACTGGCCCCCTAACCCACATCCCCTTTCCGTCCGGTCCTCGGTGGGCCATCGTTGCAGTAACCTTTGTGAGCAGATCGTTATCTACTGGCCGCCCATCCAGATTCCAAATCCCGACAATGCCGCTCATGTTCTTTCCTCGTCCAGAGTCAACATTCGAACGTAGCGATCGAGGTTCAAGTCACCAATGACAACCTTCCTGTTGCTCTCGACCCATGCATGGGCTTGTAACCGTCCTTCGTTTTCACTCGCAACGCCCAGGGAAAGCTGGGCCGAGTAGCCCTCTCGCTTCAGCAACGCACAAGCTGCCATGGCCTGCGTGAGACAGGTTGTTGGAATGTACCTGCCCGCTCCCGACACGGCCCAAACGATCCGGTCTCGAGACACTGAGCCGGAATTGCCTGGCTTCCGCGGAGCCCGCTCGACCCCAACGAGTAAGCGCTGAAGGGTCTGAAACGGAAGCAGCCGGAGTCCCAGCTTGGCCAACAGGAGTAGCATCACGGCTCTCAGTAGCAAGCGACGATCCGACGATGTGAGGTGCAGGAACTTATGAAGTGCTTTCATCCTTGATCTCGATAAGCGCTTGGGCTGCTAAGTTCTTTAGGAGCGCCAACAGGTCGCTTTCACAGCGACCGGGTTCTACCTCGTATTCGTTTAGAAGAGTATCCCGTATCTCGCTCACACTTATAGGCTTGTGGAGCAAAGTCCATATGCGAGCCCCTACGGCATCCAAGCCGTAATACACCCCGTTATTAAGACTGAGTATGGCCGCTTCTCCGCCCAAGTCGCAAGAGACCTGATCCTTTACCACCGCAACAACTGAACGCACTGACAAAGAAACTCTCATCTCCGACACTCGTTTTCTTGCTTGGTCATAAATCCAAGCGGGAATCCAAGCCACAGAACAGGCCGTTTTCAGCCACTAACTATACCCAATTCTTCGCCCAGACTTATGACCCAAGTCACAATTGAAGGTAAAGTCTGTTTCCTACTCGCCTCTCCACATGTTCATGGGAGCAGCGTGATCGCCCAAATGCGGACGCTTCTCATCAGTTTATCCGGAGAACAGGCCCGAGCGTTCGCCCGAGAAAAACGTTTTGACGAATCTTCGCGACTTGCGAACGGCTGCCCTTCCACTCCGCTAACTTATCCACAAAAAATCAATAACACAACACGTCGCATGCGTTCTTCGAGAGTATTTTGTTATATAGCTTCATCTTACGGAGACTCTGTTTTTCAAAGTTGGCTGCCCCTGCATCGTCGTTTATCATGGAGCGCACTTCCAGCTAGAATCGTTGAGCGGGCGAGGTAACCCCGCCCCTACTGAGTGTTCCCACATTTGCACGAACTAACGCGAAGGCCCGGGGCAGCAGTAGCGCGACGCAGTCCCGAGGGAATCGAGACACAGTCGGGGTGTCTCGACCCTACCGGTGAAATCCGAATCTGATCAAGCATTCTTGCAGTAGGGGCGGGCCCGCCCGACCGCTTACACGGCCTACGTTGGGCGGACGGGGTAACCCCGCCGCTACTAAACGTTCCCACATTTGCACAAACTAACGCGAAGGCCCGGGACAGCAGTGCCGCCACGGGCCTTCAGGTTAAATGGATGAAAAAAGGGCGCACGGCGTGCGCCCCTACTGCAACTGGATCACAAACACTCTTCTCGATCGATACTTGCTGCCAGAAGGGCCATCTGATTCGACAGCACACGCCTCACCGGAATAATCCCCGCACAAATATTGACAGGACGCTCGGTTTTTTGAGCAACGTTAAGATTGCATCTTGGTGCCAATCGAAGCTCAGTTGGCGCGAAAGCCTTGGCATCAATCCGTTCACGCTAGCAAGCCGGAAGATCGAATCGACTTCGGGGTCCGTCAGACCAGAGGCCAAGCGACGGAACACTCGTCCCATACGCAATTCACTACTCAGCTCTTGACGCCATCGCTCCTCGTAGCGGGCAAACATCGAGTCGCTGAAATCTCCACGTTGAAAGGCTCGGACGATGGTCTCGGCGGCAAGTTCAGCACTGATGAGACCGTAGAAGATGCCACCACCGGTCGTTGGTTTGGCGAGACCTGCAGCATCGCCCACGGCGAGAACCCGAGATCGGTACGTCCGGGAGAGCGGTCGGATCGGGATGATGCTCCCTCGCACGCGAGAGATCATTCCTCGGAGGCGTTCTGCAACCTCGGACCGCTGGAGATAGGAACGGAGTCTGAGTGTTGCATCTCGTGTCGCGAGAAGACCGACACGGGCCATCGAACGACGGCCGCCTCTGTAGGGCACGTACCAGCCAAAAGAGCCACGGCCGTATTCCGATCCGAAGTACACTTCCACAGCGTCCGATGGAGTGACTTCAAAATCGACCTGAGCCGTGGTGACGAATTCGGGCGGTCTCCCCATGCCAAGCTGCTGCTGAAACCGATAGTGGGCACCGTTTGCAAGCACCAGAGTTTTCGCCTCGATGGCTGCCCGTTCCTCCCCCCTGTCAATCCACGCTTTAACACCGCCGTCGGCCAGCGCCACGCGGCTAATCCTGCTACCGAGATGAAACTTCGCCCCACGCTTTATCGCTTGTGCGGCCAGACCCTGATCAAACTTTGCTCTGTCCAAAATGAAGGCGATCGGCCGCTCATGATCAAACTCCAACCGAACTCCGCCGGGAGAAACAAGGAGGGCCTTTTGAAGTTCTCCGACGACCATGTCGCGCGGCAGCGCAAAGCGCTCGAAAGCCTCTACGCCGAGGACGCCCGAGCAATCGGTGGGGTGACCGATTTCAGTATGCTCTTCCGCGACAAGAACATCGAATCCTGCGTCCGCCAGGATTCCTGCTGTCAGACATCCGACCGGTCCGCCTCCGACAATCAGTACGTCATGCATAGCCAAATCCGCTACACGTTAAACACTACACGTTGATCCTATCAATTCGAGACATCCTCAATCTCAAAGATTTACCCACCATTCACTGCAGTCCACTCACTATCAACCATTCCCTATTCACCCTTCACGCCTCCAACCCGGAATGCTCCACGCTCAACTGTTCAATCGAGTTCTAGCACTCAATTTGGCGAATACAAGACCCACTCCAACGCCGATTGCATCAATGCCGACATCCGCGATAACTCCAGACCGCATCGGGAGGGACATTTGGCGCCATTCGTCTATACTAGCAAAAGCCAGACTTAAAAGCAAAACCAAAAGAGCGTATCTCAGACTAAACGTACGTGCGCGGCGTGTCAGGCCACGATAGAGAAGAAACCCAAGAATCGCATATTCACCAACATGGATTGCCTTGCGAAGGAGAAGAAGATGAAGAGGAATATCCACATAGGATAAGGGAATAGCTTTCGAACTCCCGATAAACAGTATCACGCCTGCAAAGGCGAGAACCGGCAGCCAATTGAGGACCAGTAGCCTCAGATCTTTCGATCTCGATCTTCCCATTTTGCCCGAAACGTGATCCAGAAGGAGAGAGCAATGAGTTTAAGGTCTAGAAAGAAATGCTGACAGCGAACATAGAGTAAGTCGTACTTGAACTTCTGCCTCCGCGTAATGTCCCTCGGCGCATACACTTGCGCGAGTCCGGTAAGACCTGGTCTTACGTGGTGTCGCTCTTCGTATCCCTCGATTTCATGGAGGCCAACAGACTGACCGTTGCCATTCACCTCGATCTCCTCCGGTAAGAGTGCCCTTGGTCCGACAAAACTCATGTCGCCTTTGAAAATGTTCCATAACTGCGGCAGTTCATCCATAGCAGTTGCCCTCAACAGGCGTCCGACCCTGGTGACTCGGGAATCACCAACCTTCGCCTGAAGCGGACCAAACTCTTGGTCCGAACTGGCGACCATAGACCGAAACTTCCAATTCCTGAATAGCCTCCCTCCTCTGCCGACCCGTTGCCGAGCATAGAAGACCGGCCCCCGACCGTCCAACTTGATGGCCAGGGCGATAAGCAGCCAAAATGGCATCGAGAGGATCAGTCCCAGGCCGGAGAGCAACAGATCAAAGGAGCGCTTCACCAGTGAACCACTCGTCACACGCGCTGAGGAAGGAGCCGGGACAAGCTCTCGGAAAAGGTTGTAGTATGCTCGGACCTGGGGACGACGGTCAAAGTCCAAAGCCGCCCTACGTGCATTGGCGCCCAATCGCTCGGCCAAGGTACGATCATGATAAAGAGTGACTATCTTTTCCGCAAGGTCTTTCGCACCCTCTGGCTCTACCAAGAGACCGCATTCGTACCGCTCGGTAATAGTCGCCACCTCGCATGACTCTTCCACCGCCGCCACATACGGCCGCCCTGCCGCAAGAATTCCGTAAAGCTTGCTCGGAACGATGTAGCCAGCCAATCCGCGTTTGAGAGAAATCACGAACACATCAGCGGACGCAAAAGATTCTTTCAGGGATTCTTTCGGCTGATAGGGAAGGAACCGCACATTCATCAGCCCGAGCTCCCGAACCCTGTCTTCAAGCCGCGGCTTCTTTACCCCGTCGCCGATCAGGACTATCTCAATTCCTGGGAACCCGCGGAGATACGTCGCCGCTTCCACAAGTGTCTCAAGGCCCTGAGAGAGTCCAATATTTCCAGAGTGCATTACCACGAATTTGTCAATGAGACCGTGTTCCACTGAAAAACGATTCTTCTTAGCACCACTCGTCACCTCAGAGCAGTCCGCCCAGTCCGGGATAACAATCGTCTTCGCCGGATCGGCACCTTTGCCATCAATTAACCTCTGGCGCATAGTGTCTCCCAGAGCGACGATCCGATCAGCTTTGCGGACCAGAAATCGGTTCACGCGGCTCAGCACTCGGTCTACCGTATTGCTCTGAAAATCTTCGATGAGGCGACCGACCTCCGGAAAAATGTCCCGGTACGACATGACGAAGCGAGCATTATGGCGGCGCGACGCAAGATAGGCAGCCAATCCAATGATCGGAGGATCCGTGAGGGCCACGACGACATCGGGGTGATCAAGTCGAAGGCCCGCATAACACGCCGAGAGGAAGTAACTCACGTAGTTGCTGAACCGTCCCACGAATCGCCGCTTTGAGAAACGAGTTCCCCGTGCGCGGATGATCTCAATTCCCCGAAAGGCCTCCCTTTGCAGGATCCAACCATTCGTTGCACCTGACCTGCGAGCGCCAGCCGGAAGAATCGGAATTCCGGTCACTACGGAGACCCGACAACCGTGCTCTTGAACAAGACTCTCGCACAATTCGGTGAGCAACTGACCGGTGGCGGACGTCTCAGGATAAAAGGAACGGTTGAAGAAGGCTATGTGCAGGCCTGCCATCGGTCTCTGCTCATCGCTCGGTGAGTCGCTGGTCAAGGACCTCCTTCAGTTGCCGTCGGTCCTTAGTGGAAAAGTACCAGTCAATGGTCCGGTGTAGGCCATCAGTGAACTTCACCTCAGGTTTCCATCCAAGCAACTTCTTGGTCAGCGAGTTGTCAGCCACGCGATTCAACGGCCCCGTCGGCATCTCCGGATGGAACTCTATCGCCGCCTTGTGGCCGGTGTAGCGGAGCACTTCCTTGACCGCGTCAATCACCTTCGTTCGCTCCATGGTACCCAGGTTGACTGCTGTCCCATCATCGATCTTCTCGGCGGCCAGAATGGTGCCGCGAACGATGTCGCTCACATGAGTCCAGTTGCGAACTTGCTCGCCAGTGCCCCAGACGACAAATGGGTTCTGGCCAAGGAATGCCCTGGCGATCATGGCAATGATCGCGTGATTCTCATGACCGCGCTCGCCGTAGACGGTGAAGTACCGGCACGAAGCGGACTTCATACCCCAGTCTTTGTAGTACGATTTCAGGGTCATTTCAGCCATTAGCTTTGCCCATCCGTACATGTTGTCGGCGTCGTACGGCGGTCCGACCATATCTTCGGTCAGATAGAGGAGCTCGTCGGGATTGGTCTGCAGATGATTGGGGTAAACGCAACCGGAGGAAGCGTAGATTACTTTGTCGACCTTAGCCTGATAGCATGACCGAAAAAGGAGACCATCTAGCATGAGGTTCGATGCGCAGGCAGCTTGATGCAAGTCAACGTAGCCGCGCCCACCATGAACAGCAGCGAGATGGAATGCTATGCTGACTCCCTCAACCGCCTTGTCGGCAACTCCTTGCTCTCTGAGATCGGCCTTCCAGAATTCAACCTTACCGTTCTCGAGATGATGTTGGATATTCTCAGTCTTTCCACTGCTCAGGTCATCAACAACACGTATCCGCGCCCCTCGTTCGACGAGCCCAGCGACCAAGTGTGACCCGATAAACGAAGCTCCACCCGTAACAAGAACTTTCTTTTCCTTCCAATGCATGATCGACCCCAATGGATATTTCAATTAGCCTGGCACCTCTCTACTATTCGGCTACCCATCACCAGTACGTCCATTTTCGTCCGCAGGAAGCAGTCGATCGCCTCCTTCGGTGTGCAGACTATTGGTTCGTTTTCATTAAATGATGTATTAAGGAGCACAGGGACGCCGGTGAGCTTCTCGAATTCTCTGATCAGCTTCCAGTATCGGGGATTCGTGGCCCGACTTACGGTCTGCAGACGGCCTGTCCCGTCGACATGGGTAGGTGCCGGAATTGTTTCTAGTTTCTCTGGTCTGACTTTGTAAGCCATCAGCATAGACGGTGACGTATGTGAATGCTCGAAGAATTCACCCGTCTTTTCTTCTAAGATCGATGGGGCAAACGGACGGAATGGCTCCCTGTGCTTGATCCGAGCGTTGAGTACATCCTTCATTTCCGGACGCCGTGGGTCCACCAAGATACTTCGATTCCCCAATGCCCGTGGTCCCCATTCCATTCTTCCTTGAAACCACCCGACGATCTTTCCAGAAGCAATCTGTTCAGCCGTCCAGCGGCACAGCGAGTCCTCTTCTTCAATCTTCGAGATAGTGCACCCTTGCCTTGTTAACGCATCGTTATTCGCTCTTAACTCTTCACCGATCCTATCATCACTATACTCCGGTCCCCAATAAGCATGCTCCATCACAAAATCTCTTGGCTTCCCCAACACCTGATGCCAAACGTGGTAAGCGGCACCGATTGCAAGTCCCGCATCACCTGCTGCTGGTGGAACGTACACTCTTTCAAACGGTGTCCGGTCAAATATCTTGCCATTGGCGACGCAGTTGAAAGCAACACCACCAGCCATGGCGAGGCTTGCTTGTTTGTGGCGCTCATGCTGTTGGTTGAGAAACGCGAATAAGACGTCTTCCAGTCTTTCCTGCAAAGAGGCTGCGATATTTTCATGACGTTTCTCGATAGGCTCGGTTCCTTCCCGATGAGGTCCGAGGCGCTTCTCTATATATGGGGAGTACAGGATCTCCATTAATGGATAGCCCTCTTCAAAATTCATATCCACCAATTTGCGGTGATGAACAAAGTAGTCCAACCCTAGCTTGAATCCTTGTCCACGAAGGTTCCGGACAATTTTTTTAAATTCATCCCCATATTCCGGCTGCCCGTAGGAAGCGAGGCCCATCACCTTGTACTCATCCCCGTAATTCAGAAATCCGAGATACTGTGTGACAGCTGTGTAGTACATTCCCAAAGAGTGAGGAAAGGCAATGGATCCCAAGATTTCTATTCGGTTACCGTTACCGATCCCCCACATGGTGGAGGCGAAATCTCCCAGACCGTCCATGGAGACGAGTAAGGCATTCTGGAAAGGAGAGACAAAAAACGAAGAAGCAATGTGCGCCATGTGGTGTTCGACAAACATAACGTTGGCTTTGATGTCTTTTTCCTCCAACCCAAAGATTCCAGCAAGGGTCGTTTTAACGCTCTGTGTTTTGCGTAGGGCGACGAGTCTCCTTAGAGCCAGCGTCGGGATTTTTATTCCGTAGTAGATTTTCCGAGCGAGCCGAACTTTTGGATCCCGCGGTATGGCGATGCAATCCACCTGCTTCAATGAAACGCTGCATTTCGCGAGACAGTATCGCACCGCTTCTTTCGGGAAACCAGCACAATGTTTTATTCGGCTAAAACGCTCTTCCTCCGCAGCCGCGGTCAACTTTCCGTCGATCATCAAGGCCGCGCTCGCATCACCGTGGTATGCGTTAATGCCGAGGATGATCATTCGTGACCAATCGTTTTTCGTACAGCGTTCGATCCGCTGCGGTCAATCGGACTCCAAAATAAGAAAGGTACAGAAGAAGCTCGGATCTTCGAGAAAATGACGACAAATCTCGTGAGTGCCTCTTGAGATGAAGCAGCAGGGTTCTCTATCTGACGGTTCACCGAGACCAGCGAAGCACAAACCCATCCATTATCTTCCACCGAGTACAAAACCTTGTCAGGAAGCGGAAATGGCACGTGGTCCTCGACGGCAGTCAACGGTACGGCACAGAAACCGAATGCTAAGTAACCTACAGACACAGAAGAGAATTAGCGAAGCGACAACTTCTTTGCAATCGTATAGTGCAGAGGCTCCTCCACCAGGCGACTCACAGTCTTTCCCTCCGCCATTTTCACCCGTTCGATCGGCTCTATTCCAAAATGGCGACACACATTCACTGCCAGGCTGAAACAAAGCGAGAATTTCCCTGGCAGAGCCAACGTGTAGTTGGGTCGGTCTACGATGTGGTACAGGTAATTCCTGAGAGAGGATGAAGTAGTGACCTCTGTCTTGTAGCCGAAGTACAAGTCGTTCGGTCGATCATCCAGGCCCCGAAACATCTTTTTCGTCAGTTCGAGCATTTGAGCGCGAGCATGATCAGCAAAATCAGCGGGGTAATTCGCCAGGTCATAGTAGACGGCGTTGCCAATCAACGAGTACTGCAGATCATCGAACCTGTGAAAGATGTGGTTGATTGTGTCATCCATACGAGGCGACATTTTTACAAAGTTCATGTCACTGAGCGCAGGGAAAACGACGAGAAGAGGACTCGCCACTACGCGAACGTTTATGTCAAACTCATCAGTCCCTTTTCCAGTCGCCAAGATGATGTGTCGAGCGTTCCACGTCGCTCGGCCGTTCTTGCCAGTAGACGTAGAAATAACGTGGCCCTCCTCCACAGCCAAAACGCTTGTTTGAGTCTGCAGCATACCTCCACTAGCAAGGAAGGATTTCAGCAGATCCTCTTCAATCAACTTCGTGTTCATGACGCGATCTCGAGACTTGAGGACAAATGCCACATCCTCAAGATTGACCTTTAAGGAGGAGCCATGCACTACGTATCTCGTTGGTTTAGCTCCCATGCCCATCTGCCGACTCAGGCTTCTGGACGAGTCGAGGTACTCAAACCAGGACATTCGCCGTCTGGCCCGGTTCAGCGCGATGGCCCATGGGATCTTCCACCGCCAATCCACACCCTTCCAGTTCGTGTACGCATAGAAGTTGGTGCGGTTTGAGAACCAGCCTTCCCTTTCCGTGGTAGAAATATGCTTGTCAATCCTCAGGTTCATATTGGGGAAGCCGCTGTAATAATCAACAAGGTCGTCGAGATTACCCACCAACGCACGAAAGAAGGAAGTCTGCGGCAGTGCCGCATACAGTGCACCGGTATGGAACCAGCCCTGCTGCTCTGCAGAGGCCCCACCACAGAGGGTCTCGTTCTTTTCAAGCAAAAGAACCGAAGCACCCGATCGCTGCAGCATCTCTCCGATTGCCAAGCCTGCGATGCCGCCTCCGACTATAACGAAATCCCACATGCGATTCTCAACCTCCATAGACGCCCCCATCATGATAGGTGCCTGGGGAGAATCTCCCCTACATAACGGGCTTCATCTTCCGTCATGCAGGAGGTCAGCGGCGGGCAGATATGATTGCCGCACCATCGCTCAGCGCCGGGATAAGATGCTCCCGCACAGATCCCTTTAAAGACAGGCTGCAAGTGACATGGAATGTCGTAAACGCCACCTCCTAAGAACACTCCGTCGTTCGCTAGCTTCCTCCTGACTTCCTCCAACGACTTACGTTCCGGAAGCAGCACAATTAATTTGTAATTGCTCGCGGAATCCATGTGCCGGGTTGCAACATATTGAATGCCGCTCCTGTGCAGTTCCTTCGTGATGATGTCGTAGGCCACCTGACGCTTCTTCAACGTTTGCGACAACCTCTCTAGTTGGATGGAGCCCAGCAGCGCGTTGATTTCTGTCATCCGGCTACTATTCCCCAAATCATGGTGTATAGCGCCGAAATCACTATCCCGCTTGCCCTGGTTGCGTAAAGAACGCGCGAGGTACTCTTCTTCATCACTGTTTGTCGTGATCATGCCCCCTTCACACGTGGTGATCACTTTCGTGGGGAAGAAGGAGAAAGCGGCACCGTGTGCCAGATTCCCCGCCTTGATCCCATGCAGCTCGCTCCCGTGTGCGTGCGCAGCGTCCTCCAACACGGTCAGTCCCTTCTGGCGACAGTAACGGATCACCTCAGGAAACTCAGGGGAGATCACCCCACCGATATGAACCCAGACGATTACTCCAATGCGGGGATCTCGTACTACTGTTTCTTCAACCATTTCCATTGTCGGCGCAAAGGTTCTCTTATCCATGTCAAGGTACTGCACAATGCCCCCAGACCGGATCACTGCGGCAACTGTCGCGAAATTCGTGTTCGTCGGCACAAGAACAGTCTTGTTTTCAACCTTCTTAAC
>JAZGDX010000080.1:0-3403 GCA_036478305.1 Bacteroidota bacterium | reverse complement strand
ATCCTCCAGCTGCCGTTTTCGAACTACCAGTGTGGCGTTGACTTCTTCGAGTTCTTCAAGATTTTTCTTGAGGGCGATGCGCATGAATTCGAACGCTCCACCGAGCCGCGCTATTTCGTCTCCCCGGGGATTCCCTGCCACCGAGTATGAAAGATTTCCCCCGGCGATTTCTTCTGTCGCTTTCATCAATTGGTTCACAGGCCGAGCCACAAATCGGCGAAAGATGAATACAGCGATCGAGACCGCCAGAATGCTAAAACCGATGAATATCCAGAATGTGCGCTCTGCGTTGCTCATAATCGCTTGCGAGAATCGAGAGAGGGAAATATGAATATTTGCGGCCGCGAGTACATATCCCTCATCGACCTGATGGCACCGCTGACAACGCGCATCTGCCTTGAACGGGATAATCGCGCGAAACACATCACCGCTGCGCTCCCACAACGGAGAACCAGAGAGGATCACCTCACTTTCCATTGCGTCGTTGACCCCATATTCATCCATTTTCCGCTTTATCCGCAGAGCCCGATCAGGAGTCATGAGCAATGGACGCAGCCGGAGATCGTTCAGAACAAGTCGCAGACTATCAATTTCATTCAACTTTTCGATCCGGTCGAGAAACGTCTCATCGACTTGAAGACGATCGACCATCATGTTCACGAGTGATTCGCGGATGATGTCAGCGTACGTCTGCGCCGACGCAAGCGCCTGTTCCATCATCTGTTCTTCTTCAAATTGGTTGTTCAGATAGACAGTAAGAAATCCAGATGCGACGATGAGCGGGACGACACCCAGCAGGACTTTAGAGGAGAGTTTCAGGCCACGAATGAATTTCATTTTTTCGACGCTCGGCACGAACTGGAATACCACACTCGCTCAACACCTCCCTTGCACCCGGGGTTCCAGTTGTCACCGAAGCTTTCCGACATACGTCTCGTACAGCTGTTGAAGTCTCTTGAAGGAGAGTGAGTCTATCATTTCATCGTCCTTATCTCGTTTGAGCAGCATGTCGAAATCGTACTCGTCACGTCCTTTCATACGATGACCATGATCCTTTAGCTCTTCGATCATTTTGTGTTGCTCTACGTAACTCACGACAATGATCTCCCCGGTTCGGTCGATCGGCTTTCTATCTTCCTGTTGCAAGTTCTTCAGCCACCCTGTATACCCACGAGCCTCCGACCATCGTCCTCAAAACCTCCGTCGACAGGATTTTGTCCGGATCGATAGTGACAATGTCATTCGAGAGCACCACCAAATCGGCCAGCTTTCCGGACTCGATCGACCCTTTCATCTCTTCCTCAAAAGCAGCGAACGCCGCCCAAACGGTGAAGCTGCGGATGGCTTCTTCAATCGTCATACGTTCTTCGGGGTACCATCCGCCTTCCGGCCAGCCCTGGTGGTCCTGTCGAGTGACGGCGGCATATATGCCCCAGAGCGGATTGGGATTCTCCACCGGAAAATCGGAGCCGCCCGGAATGATCACCCCCGATTCGAGCAAGGACCTCCATGCATACGCTCCCTCTATCCGGTCGGGTCCCACCCGGTCCACCGCCCAATACATATCTGATGTACAATGTGTCGGCTGCATGCTCGGCAAGACATTCAATTCGCGGAACCGCGGTATGTCATCTGGATGGAGTACCTGGACATGTTCAACGCGGAATCGGTGATCCTCTGTCCTTCTCTCCTGCAAAATCTCTTCGTATACGTTCAGGACGATATGATTGCCGCGATCACCGATGGCATGTGTGCACACTTGAAAACCGCCTTCGAACGCCTCGCGACACATGCGTTGTAGCTCGTCTTCAGAGGTTCTCGTCAGGCCACGGTTTCCGGGTTCGTCCGAATAGGAATCTATGAGTGCAGCGCCGCGCGAGCCGAGCGCTCCGTCAACGTACAGCTTCAGACTGCGGATCGTCAGCTTGTTGTCCGCAAGTCCAACCTCCTTGCCGTGTTGAAGGTAGAAACGCCAGCTTGCTGTGTCCGAACCCTGAACGCTAACGTAGAGGCGAACCGGGAAATCCACTTCCCTGACAAGTTCCTTCAATGCTTCAATTTCTCGGAGATTAGCTCCCATGTCCTGCACGGATGTCAAGCCAACTTGCGCGCAAAATCGAGAAGCCAATCTGCCAGCCTCCTCGAGCTCGTCGGAAGAATACTCGGGGATGATCGGTGTGAGTAGATCGATTGCATTGTCGATGAAAATTCCGGTCGGGTTGCCCTGATCGTCGCGGAGGATCCTCCCTCCTTCAGGGTCGCGCGTCTCTCCGGTGATCCCCGCCAAGTCCATCACTATCCGATTCACCCAAACGGCGTGGCCGTCGATGCGACCCAGGTAGACCGGGTTATTCGGGCCGACGGCATCGAGGATCTCATGTGTCGGAAACTTCTTCACGCTCCAGTCGTTCTGGTCCCACCCGCGTCCGCGGATCCACTGACCGGGCTTCAGCTTTCGAACACGATCACGAACCATCGCTGTGATCTGATCTGGAGAGCTCGTCCCCACAAAGTCCAGCATGCGGAGACTGATCCCCAAGCCGAGGAAGTGCGCGTGAGCGTCAATGAATCCCGGGTAGACCGTCTTGCCCTGCAGGTCCACCATTTCTTTCGCCTCAAACCTGCTGAGAATATCATCGGTGCTTCCCACCCCCACAATTCTCTTTCCTCGCACCGCAACCGCCTCAGCGACACTGAACTCGCGATCGACGGTGTAAACTGACCCGTTGTAGAGTATTACATCAGCCATACGGGGACTTCCCAGCAAGAAGACGAGCAAAACCCCAATTGAAAGGACAATTAGAAACAACGCAACGTACTTAGGCTTCATGGGGCAGGTGGATTCTAATTTGAGAAATTCGAGAAGGTTGAAGAACAGGTTTCAATATACAGATTTCGACCCGAAAAATCCACCCCGGTTCGAGCTTGAGCGTTTTGTTTTTCAGCGCAAAAATTGATACGTTGAGTGGAGTTCTCTCCATCATTGAAGGAGCGGTGCGTTGCCAGCCAACGAATTTGAGCAGTTCGTCGAGATCGTCCGCCGGCTTCGACGAGAATGCCCGTGGGACCGAGAGCAAACGCACGAATCGATCCGTGAGAGCCTGCTCGAGGAGGCGTACGAGGTTATAGAGACGATCGATCAAAAACGCTGGGATGACCTGAAGAAAGAGCTTGGCGACCTGCTGCTCCACGTTGTGTTTCACGCCTCCATCGCGGAACAGGAGAAAAGGTTCACGCTCCGTGAGATCATCGAGAGCGTTTCAGGAAAACTCGTACGGCGACATCCACATGTTTTCGGAGAGACGTCCGTGAAGGACGCCCACGAAGTCAAACGAAACTGGGAAGCGTCCAAGCTCACAGAGGGCCGAACTTCACTCATGGAGGGAGTACCGAAAGAGCTTCC
>JAZGDX010000008.1:0-9471 GCA_036478305.1 Bacteroidota bacterium | reverse complement strand
AACAACGAGTACCGGCAGATCCTTCAAGACCACGGGATGATTATGAGCGGGGTCTGCCCTCAGAACAACCTTGTGGAGATCATCGAGTTGCAGAACCACCGCTGGTTTGTGGGGGGTCAGTTCCATCCGGAACTGAAGTCGCGGGCGACCAATGCGCATCCGCTGTTCCGCAAGTTCGTTCACGCTGCGCTCGAATACCAGGAGGACCGAAACCACCGCGACTAGATTCAAAACAGGACACACAAAGTTTGCGCACAGGGGCGTCTCGCGGTATGGGACGCCCTCTGTGTTCTGTACAATATACCTCCGGAATTGGCTGCGCGAGAGGATTTGATGATTCGGCTCTTTGCTGTGGGCTCTGCTTTCATGTTCAAGAACTGGCGAGAAATTCCGTTGGCTCCATGAACACTCCCTGCACTCGCGATATTCTTGGAGGAAAATAGTGGACCGATGTGTCCTTCCTTGACGTCGATGCAGGTGTTGATGATGCTCTTGCCATCATCCTCGTGCTCCGATCACCAGAGCTGCGCGTCGAGGCCATAACGACAGTTGCGGGCAACGCGAACGTAACTCGGTGTACCCGTAACGTGCATCTCGTAATTCAAGAGCTTCAGCTGCCCGTCCCAACCAAGATCGCACAAGGATCAACAAGGCCTCTCTCCAGACCCCTTGTGACTGCCCAAGAGGTTCATGGTCGTGACGGTCTCGGGAACGTTACCTCCCGAAATCGGACGCCGGGGCAACCGGTTGCGCGTGACCGTGCCGTGGATGTAATTCTCAATGTTGCTCGAGAGTACCCTCACAAGGTGACATTGATTGCGACGGGTCCGCTTACGAAAGTTGCCAGAGCGTTCCAGAAGTCGAAGAAGCACTTTGCACTCATCAGAGAACTCATCATCATGGGAGTTGTGTTCTATGCAAAGGGGAAATACTGGTCCGGTAGCTGAGTTCAACATGTTTGTTGATCCCGAGGCGGCGGCCATCGTCCTGAGCAGTGGGCAACGAATTACCCTCGTTCCTCTGAATGCAACACAAGTTACAATGCTCTTGCCAAACGACTTCAGGCACGGGGGGCAGGTCGTCGGACGAGCGCCGTGAAGTTTATCGAAAAGTTTACTAAATTCACCATGAAGTATCATCGATGCGAAGAGGGATTTTAGGGGCTTTACTTGCATGACCCTTTGGCTGTGGGTGTAGCAACCGACAGATCGCTGGTGCGTTGCACGAAACTGCATGCCAATGTTGAAACAAGGGGTGTCCTGACGCGAGGGTTGGCCATTGCAACCCCGCCGGCTCACATTCAGCGAAAACTGACAATCGACGTTGCATTTGAAGTTGATGCGAAACGTTTCCTTGCTTTGTTTCGTTTGCGTGTTCTGCGGTAATTTTGATCTCCATCTCTATCGCAAATGTGCTGGCATCTTGTGGCTCCCTCTATGTCTGCAGAGGACTGATAGTTCCGGTAAAAGGACTGCGGGCACGTTTAAGACATTATGAGTGTGATGGGTAAAATCGGAGAGGATACAGACTAGTCTCTCAATCTCAATAAACATGGTAAGTAATTAGGGTCGGTAGCAATCGATAGTTCTTGCTTACCCACTCGTGCACGATTCGAACTCAAGATGTGATGAAGCAGGTTTCCACACTATTCGTGTCGGTTTTCTTGTTGTCGCTTCTGATAGCCTGTGACCGGCAGGAGAGCATGCCTTCTGGTCCAGACACCACGCCGCCGCTTCCTCCGGTTGACCTTATAGTCTTCGATGCGCGGGACGGTAGCGTGCTTCTGCTCTGGAGCTCGAATCGGGAGGGGGATCTGGCTGGATACAGAATCTACCGGACGGTGGAAATGCAGCCCGATTCATTTTGGATAGTTGGTGAGGCGAACGAAACAGCGTTTGTGGATGAAGGACTGGATTATGATACTACGTACCTCTATGCAGTCACGGCGTTCGACCGAAGCGGAAACGAGAGTGATCGCTCTAATGTTCTTTCTGCTCAGCCTATAAATGTCTTTCCTCCCCGTCAGCCGCGGGACACTCGCGTGCAGGCCCATAACAGGGAAGATGGTGTGTTCATCTCCTTGCAATGGGATGTGAATACTGAAGGGGATCTTAAGGGATACTACGTGTATCGTTCTCTCGATCCAGACGTCAGGATTGAGGCTCGGTTCCTTCTCGATTCGACCTTTTCGACCGCGTACCGCGACACGATGGGGATGGAGGTAGGAAGGTCTCTGTACTACAGGATCACCGCGCTGGACAAGGGACAACTTGAGAGCACACCGACACCGGTCCAGTGGGATAGGCCGCTCGCACAACCGATACTGGCTTCTCCAGCTGATGGCAGCCTCGCCCCCGCGTTTCCAACGTTTCGGTGGCGACCTGTTCCAGATGCCTCGAACTATGCTGTCTTTGTTTCGACTTCGCGGTTCAGCAGTGAGATCTGGTCCACCACCTTGGGTGATACAACGGTCGTATATGGTGGGCCATTCCTTACCGCTGGGATCACCTACTACTGGAAAGTTGGAACCATCACCAATACACCATGGGATCCAAATTCGCTCAGCGATGTGTGGAGTTTTCGACGCGAGTGACACTGAGGTTGGGAAAACAGAGCTTCATCTCTTGCCTCTTTGTTATTGCGATGACATACAGTGTTGTTGGCCAAGAATCGGGTTCGGTATTGTCTGGGGGCTCTGGGCCCTACCTGCGTCAGTGGGGGATCCGGTTCGAACGGAACGTGAACACGTTCCTGTGGGATGGACGAATTGACTTGGCAGAGAATTTGGGGTCGACGGTCCTTCGCTTGTCCGAGCACTACCAGTCGCGGTTGATCCGGACCGACAGGAATTTCATAAAGGATGAACAGAGGCTGAACGTTGTGCTTGTGCGCCGTCTGAGCGATCGTATTAGAGCGCGATTCCACGTGAACTCATTCTTGCTGTCCGACAATCAAACGATTGGCATCAATGAAGCTTCGAACCACACCCTTCTCGGAGGGGTTCGCTATGAGCCTCATCCGGGCCTCCGAATTGACCCGATGATCGGGGTGCGACTTGACAATCAAAGCGGAGAACGGGACGGAGGCATTAGCTATCAGGTGGCAGCGGAGACCGACCGCTTTGATATCAGCGGTTACCGAATGAAGTTTTTCGGCAAGTTCTCCCAATATCAGATACTCCCTCGACGTGCGGAGAACGATACGCTTGCGCTCCATGTGGACAAGGTCTTCTTCGGAGAAACCAGGAACGGCATACAAGCGCGGTTCACTCGCCTTCGACGAGATTTCTATTTTCCCATTGATACAAGCCTTGGTCAGTCACTTGACCTCAGGAATAATATCGAGAGTCGAACCGAGAATATTTTTACCGTCGTTGACACACTTAAATATGAGGTGAGCAGAAAGTTCGGAATTGGGATTCGGGGACGGATTTTCAACCGATCAGTCGAGAAACAGATTCGGTACAAGACCACTTCGTCGCCAGCTAATCTCCTCTTCGACAGCGAGATCGAGGAATTTCGTTTGGAGGGAGAAGTCCAGCTGACATATCGATTGGGCAAGCGATTGTTCTCACGCGTACGATTTGGGGTGAATGAGCGAGACGAGCGTCACACGTTGGTGCCGCTCGCCGGAGTCGACCAGACGATCGCTGCGGATCGTTCCCGCCAGGAAAGGAGGAAAGATAACACGGCAAGGCGAACTAACGTCACGGGAAACCTCGCGTGGTCTGTTTCACGGTCTGATATCGTGCTGCTGAGCGGTTCGACGGCTCTACTCCGCTATGACACGCCTAGTGAGATTAACGTGGACGACCGCGACGAATTGCTTTTTGTGTTCAACGCCACAACCCTCCATACGCTCAGTCCATACCTTAAACTGAGAATTTCCGGGACTGTAAATCTTAATCACGTCGTCTATGTATTTGCTGCTCGAAGTGCCGACAACAACTGGAATCGCGTGTGGAAACTCTCCCCACGCATCGAGTATAAACCGAGTGATCAATTTTCAAGCGTGAACGCGTTCGAGGTGCTGGCGAACTACACTGTCTACGACTTCGAGGATCAGGTTTTTTCTGTCCGAAGTTTTTCGTTTCGGCAGTTTGCCTTCATCGATTCTAGTCTCTATCGTTTCTCTGACCGGCTTGGCGCGTTCTTTGCAGCGCATGTCAAACTGTACGAGCGAGGGGAGTTGAAGTGGAAGGAATTCAAGGAACGGCCGGTCAATTATTTCGAGGACAAGACCTTTGCGTTCCAACTACGGTACATGGCGGGTGCACAAATGAACTTCTCGGCAGGAATCCGTTACTTCAGTCAGTTGCGATTTGTGTATCGGGGGCGCGATCGCGATCTCGATCATACGGTGAAGAGCTACGGACCCACGAGCACAATCGTCTGGGCTGTGGGAACGCGAACCCGTTTCTCCTTGAGCGGTTGGTATGAGATACAAGAACAGACTGGCCTACCGAACCGATCGATTTCCAACGTTGCTATGAATCTTTCGGTGCGATTGTGAGACGAGCGAGACACAAGCATGGCAGGGAGAAGATGCCGAGGATCTATCGGTTGAAGCTTCGCAGCAACCCGAAGCTCATCTCGAAAGTTGAGGATTTCCTTCGGCGAATCAACCGCTCGCTGCACCTGGATGAAATTCAATTCAACAAACTCCTCGTTTCAACGTCCGAGGCAGTCAACAATGGAATCATTCACGGCAACAAGGGGAACCCTGACAAGAAAGTCTCCATTACATGCGAGGTGAATGCGACAGCAGTGGTCGTCCGGGTAAAGGACGAGGGAAAAGGTTTCAAGCCAGAGCAGGTTCCCGATCCCTTGCGGGAGGAGAATCTTCTTCTAGAGAGCGGTCGAGGCATCTTTCTGATGCGGACGCTCATGGATCATGTTGACTACTTCATAACTCCTAACGGAGTCGAGGTGATAATGCGGCTTAATTTCAAACGGTGAGGGATAGTGAAGACTTAGGGCAAAAAGCCTCGCGCGCTGTCTCAAACGGGCACGAGGCTTTTGCGTTAGAGAAACTACGCCAATCGCTACGGCGCAAGCGTGAACGATTCGAGTTCTACCTGATTGCCCGCTACGAACGCGAGGGCTATGAAGCTCGGCAGGAATTCTTTGATCAGCCCGCTTGGGTTGTCCGAAAACCAAAAGAGCGTGTTGAACTCGATCGGAATTGTACCTAGCTGGATTTCCGAGTGGATGGTCACTTTGTACGCTTCTATTGAGCCTGCTGGCACGCTGACGGTCTCCTGGCCCTCGAGCGTTCCGGTGATGCTGAACGTGACGGGAGTGGGAAAACCGCTTACGTCTACGGTCGTGTCGATGGAAGCAATCGTCCAAGAATTTCCGACTCCAACGGAGAATGCAAAAATTCTGTTCCACATTGGCACAAGAGTGCCCAACTCTTCTATTGGGCTTCCTTCCAGCTGGTCTGCAATGAAAGCAAGGAAGTGCAGGTCTTTGTTCTCATCGATTCGGATGTAGATCGTGTCCACCTCAAGGAAGGTTCCACCCACACTGAAGGATGAATCAGTTATAACGAACACATCGCTGAACCCGCCGATCGACTGCCCCTGTGCTGTTACTCGCCATGTCGATTTCCACTCGGAGGATGTGTCGATATTGCTAGTTTGGTCAAGGTTCCAATTCCGGTAGAAATACGCGTTTCCCTCTCTGAGCACAGGATTGAATTCCGTCCCGGATTCCGGACCTGGTCCTGGCCCCTCCTCATCATCGCCACAGCCCATCAGCAGCAAGACTGCTAAAGCAATTGCGACGCTTAACAGATGAGTTTTCATTCTCATTCCCCTCCTTTTCACACGATATGTGAAGCGTCTTCTGTAAAAGTCCCACAGGGATGTGTTCTCAGCAACGCCTTTGGCGAATGAGGCTGTATGGTACTGAGTCACAGCCCAGTTTTCGCGATGTTGTTCTTGACGCCGGCAGCCGATTTGTGAAGCGCTGACTTTTCTTCTTCTCTGAG
Source organism: Bacteroidota bacterium (assembly GCA_036478305.1). GTDB lineage: Bacteria > Bacteroidota > Ignavibacteria > UBA10030 > JAZGDE01 > JAZGDE01. Next base: position 3,477 of record JAZGDX010000008.1, on the reverse strand, counting down.
CTCGATTTGAACAATCTCCTCCATCCCCTTCCGGCCGAGCTTGATCGGCACGCCGATGACGACGTCGGACAGGCCATACTCTCCCTGCAGCAGCACTGCGCACGGCAGGATACGCTTTTTATCCTTCACGATTGATTCAATCATCTGAACGGCCGCGGATGATGGTGCGTAGTATGCGCTTCCAGTTTTCAGGTAATTCACAATCTCAATTCCCCCGTTGCGGGTTCGTTTCACGATCGCATCGATTTTCTCCTTCGGAAGCAGTTGAGTGAGCGGAATTCCAGCGACGGTCGTGTAACGCACGAGGGGTACCATCGAATCTCCATGGCCACCAAGAACGAACGCGTACACATCTTCCACTGATACATTGAGTTCCATGGCAATGAAGCTACGGAATCGTGCTGTATCCAGTATGCCCGCCATGCCGATGACGCGATGGCGTTCGAATCCACTCGCCTTTAGTGCGACGTAGGTCATAACGTCAAGAGGGTTTGAAACCACGATGAGGATCGAGCGGGGTGACGTCGCGACGACCTTTTCGGTGATGTCCTTGACGATTTCTTGATTCGTCTTCTGCAACTCCTCTCTGCTCATTCCGGGCTTGCGCGCAAGGCCAGCAGTGATAAGCACGATGTCCGAATCGGCTGTTTCATCGTAGCTGTTCGAGCCGATGATCGTTGAGTCGTACCCTTCGATGGGAGCGGACTCAGACATGTCGAGTCCCTTGCCTTGTGGAAGGCCGTCAATCACATCCACGAGGACGAGTTCGTGCCCGAGCTCCTTTTCGGCGATGTGCTGTGCTGCCGTTGCGCCTACGTTTCCAGCACCGACAACCGTGATTTTCATCGTGTGATCTCCTGGGATTGATCTTCGTCCAGACACTACTTAGAGGGTCGTGCGGGGTTCGGTTGATTGAAGAACAGAGGGGAGAAACGCTGGCTTTCCGGAAAGTACAAAAAGGGCTGCACACGCGGGCGGCAGCCCGACATCATTACTCTGTTGAGACGATGCTCACCATTTTCTTTGCGCGGTTGTAGCGATGAAACTTCACGGTGCCGTCTACTTTGGCGAAGAGGGTATCGTCTCCACCCCGGCCTACGTTCTGTCCGGGCATAACTTTCGTCCCTCGCTGTCGCAAGATGATGCTGCCGGCAGTTACCCGTTCTCCACCGAATGCCTTCACTCCGAGTCGCTGCGCTTGGCTATCCCGCCCATTACGAGTACTTCCCATCCCTTTCTTATGTGCCATACTCTCTACCTCCCTCTACGCAATTTTCGTGATCTCGATCTCTGTGTACGGCTGTCGATGGCCACGCTTCACGCGGTAGCCTTTTCGACGCTTTTTCTTGAATACGGTAATCGTATCCCCTCTTACGTGTGCAAGAACCTTTGCCTCCACGGCTGCTCCTTTGACGGTCGGTGTTCCAATCTTGATGCCATCTTTACCGCTGAGGAGGAGAACTTTCTCGATCTTTACCTTGTCGCCAATCTTGACATCTAGCTTGGGCACTGTAAGCTTTGCCTCGGCGTCTACGGTGAACTGCTTTCCCGCGATTTCCACGACTGCGTACATGAGAACAACTGGGTTCTTTTGTTCTGGACTCGTTGATGAAATTGCAGGACAACTATACGATATTTCGGGGAGAAAGTCAATGAGCACCATCCACGGCTGCACCTGAAATCCATGCTGTTCCTCGAGATTACGTTGAACGCCAAGCATAACGCGTTCCCAACTCATTGGTGGGTCGCAACCGCAGGGCTGTGAGTCTCCCCCCCAGCAACTGGAAACATAATAGGATAAGTCAATACAATCCATCTTTAGGAGTGTCATCTCGTGGAACTCATTCCTTTTTACTGAAGTAACATGGCACCTCCGAATCACCTCGTCAAACGACGTGAGATGACACTCAGTCTGGCTCCGTTTAGCAGCTTCGACATTGGAAATTGACGATCCGTTTCTGTATATATTGAACATTCCCGAGACTGTCTCTCACCAAGAACACTTCTTCCAACTTCGCTATGGTAAGATCACCCCTGATTGACCTCGACCTCTACCCTCCGTTTGGAGGATTTCCGAAAGAAGGGATTGCGTTTCTCAAACGACTCAGGCGGAACAACAATCGTCCATGGTTCACGAAGCACAAGTCAGAGTATGAATCGTTCGTGAAGCTTCCAATGCAGTCCTTGATCGCTACTCTGAGACCGCGGATGGCCCAGATCGCTCCTGACATCCGTGCCGATCCGAAGCGATCGATGTTTCGCATCTATCGCGATACGAGGTTCAGCAAGGACAAGAGTCCTTACAAAACGCACGTTGCCGCGATTTTTCACCCTAAAGGTCACTGGCAGGAAAGCGCCGGATTGTATCTCCACATCGAACCGGGAGATGTCCAACTTGCCGGCGGGATCTATATGCCGGAAAGTTCACAGCTGAAGTTGATCAGACGTGCGATTGCGGATCGGTCACGAGAGTTCCTGGGCGTCGTCGAGAACAGAAGGTTTCGAAAGCTCGTCGGTGGTTTGGAAGGGAAGAAATTACAGCGGGTGCCGCAGGGCTTTCCCTCGGACCACGCGATGGCCGAGTGGCTAAAATTCAAACAGCTCTACGTTTATCTTGAATGGCCAGTGTCGAAATGCTACAGGCCGAAGTTCGTTGACGACGTTATTGAGGTTTTTCGGGTAATGCTTCCCCTGGTCCGATTCCTTAACACAGCGATGGAGTGATGGGAGGACCGCATGGAGGTAGGGATGAAGATGTGGTACGCTCCTCTGTGAACTTTGACTGCGCATTTACGTTGCCTTTCTCCATCGCACTCCATACTTTTTCAGTCGATGAAATGTTTTCAATGATTCCACATGGCTTGCAAGTCACACCGTGGCCGCCGGGTGGACGGCGATTGATTATGATGATGGAGGATGGCGATCATCGAAATCGTGGCCCTGGCAGTGGACTGTCGTGCGCCCGAATTTTGCGACGCGAAGGACGTCGTGGATTGAACGGTGATACCTCGAGTGCTCTGTGTTCTCCCAGCCGGCCCTCCTGACCGACCCGCCCAAACGGATTGGTCGGGCAGGTGTGGTTTGTATTGTCATGTATTGTACCACACCTTGTCTGCAACCGGCAGGGACGGAGATATTAATAGTTACCAAGTACTAACCTAAAATCGGCCTGGGGTATGCTCGGTCGCGTATTGCTCTTTGTTCTTGTCATGAACCCAGCTCTTGCTTTTCCTCAGAAGGCGCTCTGGCTCTGGAACACTGAAGAACCTCCTTCATACTTCATGGTGGAAGTTGCGAGAGTGGGTTCGGCGATCGGGGGGATGCCAGGTTTTCGAGGGCATGCCGTGCATGATTTCCGGGGTGTATCTAGTCTTCTTCTGGAGCAGTAAATTTCTCCCGAGTTTCTATTCTGCCGAGGAGGCGCATCGGTTGGGTCGATCCAATTACCATAACTTGAATGCTTTTGTTCCGGCCGAG
>JAZGDX010000079.1:0-4681 GCA_036478305.1 Bacteroidota bacterium | reverse complement strand
TCGGGCGGCCAGCGACAGCGTGTGGCAGTGGGACGTGCGATCGTGAGGAAGCCGAAAGTGTTTCTGTTCGACGAACCTTTAAGCAATCTGGACGCCAGGCTTCGCGTACAAATGCGGACGGAGATCTCGAAACTCCACCAACAGCTTGGTGCAACGATGATCTATGTTACGCATGATCAGGTGGAAGCGATGACGATGGGCGATAAGATCGTCGTGATGAAAGACGGGGTCATTCAACAGATCGACACGCCGATGAACCTCTACAATTATCCGAAGAACAAATTTGTCGGCGGATTTATCGGTAGTCCTTCGATGAACTTCATGACCGGGAAAATCGTGAAGGATAGGGGTTGGCATTTTCGAGAGAACGGAAGCTCTCTGAAGCTGCGACTGCCTGCTCAAGTTGAGAAGAAGCTCCGGCCGTACGCTCGTAAGGAGGTTTTCTTTGGTATCCGACCCGAGCACATCTATGATGTGACTCGTTCAGAGGCAGCGACTACGAAAGCGAGAGGGAAGGCAAAGTTGGAAGTGGTCGAGCCGATGGGTAACGAGTTGTTCCTCCACATAACGACAGAAAGCGGAAACCAGTACACGGCGAGGATCAACGCGGCGGAGGAACCGGCATCGGGAACCACAATGGACTTTGTGTTTGACACCTCTAAAGCGCACTTCTTTGATGTGGAGACGGAGAGGGTAATCGAGTAGAGCAAGGCTGACGTATCGGCTGCCCACTAGTCTTACATTCCATTCTTGTTCTGATCCCGACGGTCCGTACGCACACCCATTCGTGGAACACGCCAGGACGAGCTCGATTTCAACGACAGGGGATAATTCGGCAGGAGATAATGCTCTTGCTTAAAGGACTATCACTTGATGCTTGAATTTGTCGATCTGCACCTCTCCGGTGAGCCACTGAACAAATTCCAATCCGTACTTGTTCAGGAAATACACGACGTTCAATTGCCGTTCCTGAAGGCTTGAGTTCGGACAGACGTGGGTGGTGACCTTTTGAATCTGTCTCAAAGCTAGATCGTGCTTCTTTTTCTGCGCCTCTTGCGTCCTATCCTTAAGTATGCTCAGGAGGTTGTTCATTTTTGATCTTGTGGCCTCCAGGGGTCCGGACAGGGTTTGGTCAATCTGACTGAGCCCGAAGTCAAGTTGGCTGAGACCGTTCTCGACATCTTTGGTTGCGGTGGTGAACAATCCATCCACATTCACATCGGATAACTGATCAATCACCTTCCTCCAAATGCTTTCGTGCTCCCCGAAGAACTCGACCAAGGGAAGTTGATATTTCTCGAGAACTTTTTCGACCTTGTGCTCGAGTAGAGTCACGCTCGATCGAGGATAAATAATCGGCATCGTCACATCGTAGTATTTGTATACGGGCTTCAGTTGGGCAAAGTATGCTATTTCCGACGGACCGGCGACGTACATGGCAGTTGGGAGAAGGTAATCCTGACAGATCGGTCGGAGGACGACGTTGGGACTCAACATCTCGGGTGACACGGTCGCGATGGATTCGAGCTCTTCTCTCGTTAAGTGATGACGAGTGCCTTTGAGGGCAAAGTCTTTCTCGCGGTCCCGAGGCTCGACTAGGTAGCGCCCACCTTTATGGAACAGAAAGAGGTTCACAGCTTTTGGCTTCACCTGAGCATGGTATCGCTCCTCAATCTCAGCGCTTCGATCAATCACCGCCTGACCAATCCTTGGGTAGTTCTGGATCTCTCGCTGGAAGATGGGAACCAGCATATCTTTCAGTTCCTTATCGTTCGAATTGATGTAAACAAGCCCAATTCCCTGAAAAAAAGAATTCAGCAGCCCCACAAAGGAGGTGGATAAGGAAGCTCCCGGCGCGTAATAGGTCTTCAGCATCGACAGCAATGAAGGTTTGAATTCCGTGTTGATGAGGACATCGTCCAGCTTCTGGAAGAAGTCGGAGAGCGAGCTTTCGAATCTGAGGTCCCCCACGGCACCGAGGTTCTTTTCGAGGCGCTTACCGTCGATGAGATACTCAATTCTTGTGGCAAGGTTTTCTCTGGAGATGACTGTGACGGAGTTCACCTCCTCGAAATCGTGATCTTCCGCCTCGATCCAGAAGACCGGGACGAACCTGAAGGAAGGATACTTGCGATTGAGCTCTCGAGAAAGCTTGATTGCGGTGATAATCTTGTAGAGGGTGTAGATGGGTCCCCCGAGGATGCCGACTTGCTGACCGGTTACCACAGCGAATGCAGAGTCGCTCTCAAGGATTGCGATATTCTCGAGGGTCTGTTCACCACATCCGAAAGCCTGATTCTGCCTGCGAAGAATGTCTGAGAGCCGCTTTCGATCGCGTAACCGAGACTGAGCCGCGTTCAGAACCCGACCGATGTCACTTGAAGATCGAAAGTCGCCGTTGTAGTACTGTTGAACGTTTTCATACTGGTGGAGATAATCGCAATACAGCGAGGAGAATCCACCGACGGTGTTGGAGATTTCTCGGAAGTCTATCCAGTTCATTGGTGGCCTGGGTCTTCGGAGGAATGAATGTCTCGCCTTGTACACAAAATATACGATTTGTGTCCAAGAGAATCAAGGAAGATTCTCACGGTCGACCGCTCCATTCGATTGCATTTTCTCAGACCGTTCATATATTGGAAAAAACTTTGTCCTAAGCGATGAGAGTTTTACATGCATCAGCGGATTACTGTCTTGAGTATCTTCCTGCTCGGAATAGCTCAACCTTCGATTTCTTTCGCTTTCCCTCATGAGGTGTGCTGGCAGCAGCGCGTCCAATACACGATTCGAGTCGAAGTCGATCCAGAAGTCCATCGGATGAGGGGTTCGGAGCGGCTCGTCTAGTTCAACAATTCCCCTGATACCCTCCAGGAAGTGTACTATCATCTCTATCTCAATGCGTTCAAGCCCGGCAGCATGATGCAGAAACGAGCTGCCAGACTCAACACGGCTCTTGGGAGAAGGCTGAGAGATCTCACGGCGGACCAGCAGGGTTGGACGACAGTGAAGCATCTTCGGCAGGGCTCACAGGAGCTCCGGTTCGTCGTCCACTACACGATCTTGAGAGCGGAGCTGTTCGAAGCGCTTGCACCGGGAGATTTGACTGAGCTTCAGATGCAGTTTGAGTCGCAAATCCCGAAACAAACGCGTCGCAACGAGAGGGACAACGCAGAAGGAGTCGGCTACAGCATGGCTCAATGGTACCCGAAACTCTGTGAATACGATGTCCAGGGCTGGCACCACGACCCGTATGTCGCTCGTGAGTTCTATGGGGTCTGTGGGGATTTTGACGTCAAAATTACCCTTCCGGCACAGTATGTCGTCGGGGCGACTGGGGTTCTTCAAAACCCGGAGGAAACAGGTTACGGGTATGAACTGGGAACACGCGATACGATCTGGGTCCGACATGATCCCTCGATCGGGGAGGAAGGAGGAGAGGTCAAAACGTGGCACTTCAAGGCGTACAACGTTCACGACTTCGCGTGGGTTGCGGACCGCGATTATCTTCACGAGATCACCTCATTACGACGGCATCACAATTCATCCGCTGTACCTTCCTACGGTTGAGCGGCGATGGAAGCGCGCAGCTGAAATCACGAGAGACATCATTCGGTACTTCAACTTTCGATACGGTAGATATCCTTATTCGACGTTCACCGTCGCTCAGGCGGGTGACAGCGGAATGGAGTATCCTCAGCTTATCATGATTACGGCAGATCGTCCGGAGCGAAGTCTCGTCGGTGTGCTCGCACATGAAATTGGGCACAACTGGTTCTACGGTCTGCTGGGTAACAACGAATCAGAGGAAGCATGGCTCGATGAAGGGGTTTGCTCTGTACGCAGAACGCCAGTTTGTAGAGCGCTCAGTGTCTTTTCGGCCTATCGCCTCTCAAACCTACGGTCTGTACATGCGCTGGACGATTTTGGGATACGAGGAACCTGGTCTCATCCACTCGGATCACTTTCGGGAAGATCGATCATATCGCGAGGCGGTTTACTCAAAGGGTGCCTCGGTCCTCCGCATGCTGGAGTACGTGGTCGGTGACAGCACATTCGCTCGTTTGATGAGGACGTACTCTGATCGATGGCGCTTTCGAGATCCGACATCCAATGACTTCGAAGCTGTGGCAGAGGAAGTGAGTGGCATGGAGCTGGACTGGTTTTTCGACCAGTGGCTTCGCAGTACGCGAACGTGCGACTACTCGATTCGGGGACTCACAAACGAGAAGAGTGAATCCCTGGCCGGAGATGGGACCTATCGAGTCACCATCGGCCTTGAAAACAAAGATCTGATTCACATGGCGATAGACCAAGTGCTGACGCTCGAGGACGAGTCTACGCGGAAGCTCATCATTCCTGTGGGTTGGATACCGAAGAATGAGTCCAACGCGAAGGTCCTCCCACGTTGGGACTGGGTTGACCGGTCGTACCTGGCTACTGTTCAGTTGAAACAAAAAGCAGTGTACGCGGAAATCGATCCGAGTCTCCGACTGGCTGACCTGAATCGGCCGAACAACTCTAGCCGTGTGTTGGGTAAGCCAAAGGTTTATTGGGTCAAGCGACGAAGCCGCTATCGGCCGATCGACCAGTATGCTATTTCTGTCCGGCCGTCTGTGTGGTTTTCCGAGCGTGACGGTTTTCGAGTGGGAGCTCTCGAATTCGGGTCCGCGTTCGCCAATCG
>JAZGDX010000078.1:0-3627 GCA_036478305.1 Bacteroidota bacterium | reverse complement strand
ATATGGCCGGAGGAAGTGAGTCAATGCACGATCGGAAAACTCGCTCCGGGACAAAATCATCAACGTTCTTCGTGCAGGGAATGTGCTGCAGCGAGGAGCAGCACGCGATCGAGAAGAAACTGCGGACTATCCGGGGCGTAGAAAGTTGCAAGTTTAATCTTGTAAATCAGAAAGTTGACGTCGTCCACACGTGCTCCAGGAATGACATTCAGAGTGCCCTCCACCGACTGGGATTTAAGGCCCATGAACAAATTCCCACCGTCGAACAGGCCTCGTTCTGGGATAAACATGCCCCTCTATTCTCCACAGTGACTTCTGCTGTCCTGATAATTATCGGAATTCTGCTCGAGCGACTCGGCAGTTCAGAAACCGTAACGATCCCGTTGTTTCTCGGGGCGATCCTGATCGGCGGATGGCGAATCGCACGCAAGGGACTAAAGGCGGCAAAAAATGTCTCTCTCGACATGAATTCGTTGATGACGATCGCCGTCATCGGCGCGATGGCTATAGGTGAATGGACAGAGGCTGCGGCAGTCGTCTTTCTCTTTGCCCTTGCCCAGCTTCTTGAGTACCACAGTGTCGACCGTGCGCGAAATGCCATCCGGTCGCTCATGAACCTCTCTCCCCGCAAAGCACGCGTCCTTCAGAACCGAGCAGAAGTTGAAGTGTCGGTCGAGAAGGTCAGGATTGGAGATGTTGTTGTCATCAGGCCGGGAGAGCGCATTCCACTTGACGGCCGCGTGCGGGTGGGCCACTCGACCGTTAACCAATCCCCCATCACTGGCGAATCGATACCGGTTGAAAAGAAAGCAGACGACGAGGTTTATGCAGGCACGATCAACGAGAACGGTACCCTCGAGGTGAACGTTTCACGTCTTTCATCGGATTCAAAATTGGCGCGCATCATTCATCTGATCGAGGAAGCGCAGTGCCAGCGAGCACCTTCTCAGAGCTTCATCGATGGGTTTGCCCGCTACTACACTCCCACCATCATCGGGCTGGCCGTCGTCGTGGCGATCATCCCGCCGATTCTTTTCGGCCAACCGTTTACCGACTGGCTATATCGCTCGCTCGTCCTGCTCGTCATCTCATGTCCCTGTGCGCTCGTGATTTCCACACCGGTGACGATTATCAGCGGACTGACTAACTCCGCCCGGAATGGCGTGCTCATCAAGGGGGGAAAATACCTTGAACAAGCCAGTAAACTCAAGGCTATCGCGATCGACAAGACTGGCACGCTAACCGAAGGTTCCCCTAAAGTTACCGACATCATTGTACTCGATGCTCTTCCTACTCGTCAAATATTGAAGATCGCCGCTGCAATGGAATTTCGATCTGAGCACCATCTTGCGGGAGCCATCCTCTCAAAGGCGTACGAGGAGAACGTCCCGTTTGATGGCGTAGAAATCGACCGGTTCGAGTCCCTAACGAGTCGCGGCGTCAAAGCAAGCATCGACGGCAAGACCTACTACATCGGCAATCATCAACTTTGCGAGGAGCTCGGCCAGTGTAGCCCTCGAGTTGAAGAGGTGATCGAGAGACTGGAGGAGCAGGGCAAGACAGTCATCGTCCTTGGAGAAGAAACGCAGCCGCTCGCTGTTATGGGTATTGCTGACACAGCCAGAGACGAGAGCAAGCGTGCGATCAAACAACTTCGACAGAACGGAATCAAGAACGTCATCATGCTGACAGGTGACAATGAGGGAACTGCGAAAGCTATAGCTGATGAACTGGGCGTCACCGAATACCGTGCCGGGATGCTGCCGGAAGGCAAAGTACGTGAGATTCAGATGCTACGAGAGCGTTACGGCGAGGTCGGAATGGTAGGAGATGGCATCAACGATGCGCCAGCATTAGCTGCGTCAAGCATCGGAATCGCTATGGGAACAGCTGGAACAGACACCGCCTTAGAAACGGCAGACGTTGTCCTCATGTCCGATGATCTATCCAAAGTGGCCTACATGATGAAACTCAGCAGCAAAACCGCATCCATCATCAAGCAGAATATTCTGATTGCGCTCACCACAAAACTCGTGTTCCTTGTGCTCGGTGTACTTGGCGCTGCAACGCTTTGGATGGCCATTCTCGCTGATGATGGGGCAGCGCTCGTCGTCATCCTCAACGGTCTGCGCCTACTGAAGCTGAAGGACCATACATGAAACCAGGTAAACACGATCGACCGGTCGGTCCCACAAACCCGCCGCCAAGAGAGATTCGCTCCGATCCTCACTGGGCGGATAGAAAAACCCCGGGGGGGCAGCCGGAAGAGTCGCTGCTCTTTCTGCAATCACGGTTAGCAAGGGTACGGGAATTGCCAAACGGTTTTGACTTTCTCTTCACCGGAAACCCAACCCAGTTGCACGATAATGCCCACGAATTTATTTCTAGAGAGTCTACCTCAGTCCAGTTTCTGAACTTCGACCACACTCTGATTGAAGATACTCTTCTGCTAAGGATTACAGGTCCAGTCGACAGGAAAGAACTCATCAAGAAGTATTTCAGATCGCCTAAAGCGTCTTTCCCCAAGTGACCCGCCGATCTGAGAATTGCCTGCTAGTTCCGTTACACTAAGCACATTCTGCTCGATGGGAGCATTACAAACAGATTTTCTTTATCTTGATACCAGCCGGGATTCGACCTCGCAAATTAAAGGAAAGCGAGTTTAAACCTATGGGAAGAGTCGGGTGGATGATGCTCGGTGCAGCTCTGTCGGGGACAGTAACATACTTTATCCTCAGGAAATTGCAGGATGATCAAGGCGAGCGGGAGATCAAGATACCGACAGAAATTTCCTACCGACGACGGAAGCGTCGTTTTGATGACTTGAACAGCATTTTCGACGACGTTGACGCAGATCTTGAAGAACCGTGGCTCTGAGAGAGACCGGCGGGCACCGGTTCTGCTCGTAGCTCCCTTCATTTATTCCTTCCGGACAATTCGAGAAGATCCTTACGCTCAACTAGGAACAGATTGAGATGAACAGAATGCAAAACTGGCCTATCCCTAAAATGCAATCCTGTACCGCAAACTCATAGTTCAGTATCGAGCCCTCGCCGATGAACTTTTCCCCACGAGTCCCGGAAATCTCAGATAGATGACAGCTAGCGATCCTGACTGGCCGTTCTAAGTAAACCTTCGATTCAGGGAGTACAAACAATGAAATCAATCTTCAGATTCTTTGCCGAATGGCATACTCTGGCGAATGTCCTCACCATTATGATCATTATCCAAAGAGTTCTTGCGATCCCATAAAGCCAGAGCAAGAATTGCGATGGCGGTGATGTTTAAGACGTTCGTCTGATTAATACAGACAGGTAATATGGCACTCGAAAAGGGTCTGAGGATCGGTCGAGGACGAACTGCTGAGGTATTCTTGTGGAAACATAACCAGGTACTCAAGCTGTTTCTCGAATGGTGTCCAGTCACCTTGGTAGAGGAGGAAGTGCGGATCACTCGAGCCGTTCATAAAGCTGGTTTGCCCGTCCCTGCAGTTGAGGGCATCGTGGAGTTGGATGGGAGAAGAGGGATCATCTTTGAGAGGATAGATGGGACCTCTATGTTAAGAGAATCCACAACGAAACTGTGGAGATTCCCTCAGTTAGCCCTGGCGCTAGCTGAATTGCATGT
>JAZGDX010000077.1:0-8908 GCA_036478305.1 Bacteroidota bacterium | reverse complement strand
GGAAAGACTTCATCTCCCTACTTCCCCGATAGCAGTCGCCTATTCCGTCCAATCGGAGTATGGGCTTCAGATACTGGGCGAAAACGGAGGTCGAACGACGATTGGTATCCGAGCGCATTCTTGATGGCGAATCTGACTGGAGAGGATCATGGGAGACACCAGTAACAGTAAGTCCTTCTGGACCACGCTACCCGGAATCATCACCGGATTGGCTGGCCTTGTAACCGCAATCGGGGGCTTACTTCTCGTTCTAAATCAAACAAGAGTACCGGCTTCTTCTCCAACAGAAACGGCTCCGGTGTCACCAACCGATGATACGGTCCCTGACGCCCTTGCACCAAGCAGTACACTGCCTCCAACGGCGACGAGCACTCCGCTACCCTCACCTAGCTCAGTGGAAGTGGGGCCCAAACTCGTCCTGTCCGACTCTTTTAACGCGAATGAGAATGATTGGTTTACGGGCGAAGATAGCGATGAATATGCTACGACAAACCAGCTTGTAGCCAATGGAAAATATCGGTGGGAGATAACGGCCCACCGGGATGTTTACGCTCATGAAGTGCCCACGGTTCGGTCAGTCTCCGACTTCGACTTGACCGTAGAGGCCCAAAGAATCAGCGGTTCTGAGAACGCCGCGTACGGTGTCGTATTTCGATTGGTTTCTGACGACACATTTTACGATTTCACCATCAGCGATACGCAGACATTCTCTTTTGCGTTGAAGGAAGATGGCGAGTGGACCACCTTGATTGATTGGACGAGCAGCTCTGCGATCCGGCCTGGAGAGGTGAATCGTTTGATGGTCACAGCACAGGGATCGCACTTTGTCTTCTCCATTAATGGCCAAATTGTCGGCGAAGCCGACAACGGCCGGTTGCAGAGTGGCACAGTCGGCTTAGCGGTAGATCTTGTCGACGCCGGCGACGAAGCAGTCTTCGAATTCGACAATCTTGAGTTGCGCGCCCCGTAAGGCCTTAATCGTAGGACTTACAAAGTTGAGCCGATAGCGAACGCTTTGGTGTGTCGATCCTTGAGTTTTCGAGCGGGTGCGCTGAGCTTTTCCCTACAAGCGCGGCCCAGACTTTAGGTTCCGGTACCACCGGTACTGAAACGGTGCATCTTTAGGGTGTATGCATCTGAATTCATGACAAACCTCTGTACGATGCCTATCGAGGAGGAGAGCTGAATTTGCAGATCCTGAGCGTATGATACTCAATGGTGCCTTTGGAGGGGAAAGGTATCTCCTAGTAAAAGTCTTTTTTTGTCCTAAATGCTCTGATGACATGCAATATTCTGTCTTTTCGAAGTTCCATCCACGCGCCTAGTAATATGCCTTGTACTACTCTAGTGGAAAAACTCCTCGGCGATATCCTCATACATAGGGTCATACTCCCAATAGATTTCGTGTGCCTGAGCAGAACTTCGGACCTTCTTTTCATCACAGAGGATATTTCGGTCCACGTCATAAGCGTCAAGTGGCCCGGCCACCTGATCCTTGGGGTGATAAAAATTTAACCACCGCGCTTTGTCCAGAAGGGGCTCAATCGGATTGTCGATAGGTACTGGCTCATGAACTTCTGAAAGGCCTAAACTCTTAAACCCGTGGAAGTGAGCCAGGAGCTGGCGACGAGCGAACGCCTCTTCGGGCGTGCCCTCTCGAAAGAAAAAGGCGATCTTATCCAGAGGGGACCCGAAGGTCACCAACCCCACGATTTTCGCGGCGCGGCTCGGGTCGATGCCACCTGAGACATTCATATCGTGGTTAATGCGGTTCAGAGCATCGTACGCGATGAGGCTTCCCAAGGAGTGACCTACGACGATGATCCGCTCATAATAATTGTTTTCCAGCAAGAGCCTCAGCTCCTCAACCGCGCCTCCAAGCACTCTCTGCCTAATCGCATAGTTTCTTGACCGAACGTCATTCTCGGTATAGATGACCACGTCTCCGAACGCGCCCTTCACAAGCTTCGCAGCCAGGCCGGGAATTATCTCCACAACTCGGGTGAAAACTGGAAATGCGCGCAGGACCCGCCCCAGCCTACCCAAAAGAAGAAGGTATGATCCAAGCTTGAATTCCCCATCCTTGAATAGGTCAACCCCCAACTCCTCGTACTTCTTCACTAACTTCGGCCTATCGTTGTAGAACTTTTTGGCTCCTTTGGAGGCCTTGTCGAGCCAATCCATCACGTCCTCGAGGTCGATAGTGTGATCTATATAGGAGTCCCAATAGTATTCGTAGAAGTCGAGAGTCGGCCTGCCCTCGATCGCTAGGGAGATGTAATTTTCAATCCAGCCTTCATGCCGCTGCAGCTTGTGGTGCCACCGAATCGCTGATCCTTGGTTCTGGCCTTCCACCACATCCCAGAAGCCGCGCACAAACGCGTCCAAGGTTTCAAATGGATCATGGGGTCCCGCTCCGTGGATCACCACAAATGCAATATTTTTCTTGGGCCACATAATGAAAATTCCCTAGCCTTTCACATGTCAACGTAACGGCGATCCCATAGACTGGACGGCGAATTGTGAAATCGTCCCCAAGCAGAAGCTGGGTGGCCTATTTCGACCCCAGGCTTATGAGCAGCAACATCACAGGGTTGGGCTTACATAGACTGTAAGGTGGGCGTCTTTGTTTTAACTTTGCGGCCCTCGCCGTGCCCAGGTCTGCAGGAATTCGACCAGCCTCGGAAGCGAAACAGGCACAAGAGCAAGAGCCAATGCGCCCAATGTTAATGGATCGCCTTTCAAACCTTCCGGCGCGGCTTCGCCGGCGTGACCTTCAACAGACTCGATGCCCGGATCACGTTAGTCCCGCAGAAAGCGGACGGCCAATTCATCAAGCCTCTCGTCATCTTCACTTTCTTCGCTTGCGCCGAGCGCAAGCTTGATTACTCTATACAAGCTCATAATGCATTCCTACTTAATCGGGGCCATCGTAAATTAAGCCCGGCTTCTCGCGAAGTCGGGCTGAAAAAAATTGTCAGTCCCTGGCTTTCTCCGTCGCCTATTTTCTCAGCTTACTTTATCAGATCGATCTCAATTGATTCTAACTGCGCGGAATTCAAAGCCTTTTCCCTATACTCAACTACCCCAATATGGAGCGGCCAGAGCACATCAAACTGCACGGGAACCCTCTTCGCATCTTCCAGTCAGCTGAAGAACGCGACTCCCAGACCACGGCAATGCAGAAGTGCCTAGCCGTCGACCCCGTCCTACAGCGTTACTCTCATCTCCGAATACCACGACCATTCCATTCTCAGAGATGAAGTTGTTGTCAATTGATGCTCTGTATAGAAACAATATCGGACCTACTAACTCGCCGAACTTTGCAACGGAAGGGCTCGAGAGAGGTGTCAATCTAGCAATCCAATCGGCCGGCGGTAGGTCACCCGTTCGAGCCGACAAGAAGCGTCCTTGTTCCGAAGCAAAAAGATTCTTGAAGGGCAAATGTTTACCCCCTTGAGCGTGGTGTGCTGCTATTCGTCCCTAAATTCCGGAAAGGATTGCCGCCACATCTCCATGACGCTGCAGTGGCAATGGCTTCAATTCAGATTTCGACCTCGGAGCGGTTCCTGGATGAACCCTTTCAACTCGCTCCTTCAGCCAAGCCTCTTCAGCTGCGGCCATACCGAGCAGCGGTGGCCGCATCGTGTGCCCACTGATCACGCCTTTTAGCTCGTACGAATACTTCCAGGAAGCTACGACATAGACACCCTGGCGGTAGTTGTGCCAGTAGAAATAGTTCAGCAGCTGCCGGCGGGTTCCGTCTCGTCGTATTACGCGCCGGGTGCACGAAGACCTGCTTGAGCAGATGGAGCGCAGAGCCCGCGCCAGCCCGGAAAAGATGAAGCTGCGGAAATGCCTGGCTGAGCACCCCTTCGGCACCATTAAGCGCGCCTGGAACCCGGGCTATTTTCTAACCAAGGGCTTGGAAAGCGTGAATGCGGAGATGAGCCTGACCATGCTCGCCTACAACATCAAGCGAGCGATCCAGATCCTGGGCGTGCCCAAGATGGTGGAAGCCTTGGCCGAGTATGACTTCTTTCTCTTCTATTCGCGTTCCCATCAATTCCCAGGTCACCAACCCCCAGATCCTAGCGTTTGCCGTAAAGTGCCTGGCTGATTGGGCACTTCTCACAAAGTCTGGCCAGTGGTTAGCGGGAAGGCTCCGTTTGACTGGGAGAAGTGCCTAGCGCCAAAATCATCATGGCTGCGACCAGCACCATGGATAAACAAACTACTTCCCAGCCTAGCAAGACCGAGGCGCTAGGCTCCGATGAGGCTGAATTTGGGCTTTAGAGGGCCACTAAGCCAGTGACCTACAAGTTTAGGCACTAGTTTTCACAGAATCCTGTTTGATAAAATCCCTCGATGTTATTCGTTGTGCTTTGAAATCTTCAACTACCTCCATAAGAGAATCTATCAGCGTGACAGCTCTGCGCTTAGGAAGCTTCTTCATTAAAATCGACCGATCCAGCTCCATCTTGCAGCATTTCAAATACAGCAATATCTAAGGGGACCATTGATCTCGCGTCATCATTCACGAATTGGTTGTCCTCTGTGAAATTGATGAATTGGCCAGCTTCGGCTGTAGTCCCACCAACAACGTCCTGGCTACAATCATTCCCCTCCTACATCGGAGAACCTCCGCTTTCAGACTGTACCGTTCTTCGATTGGTGGTTCAGTCGGAGTAGTTTCTGAAGGGGTTGTGCTGCAGCTGCATGCGAGCGCAAGAAGGATGAGACTGTCTAGCGCCCCTACCGCCTCGACGGAATTCACGGGTGCGGCCTTCGGTGCAGGGATTCTCTAGGTCTGCCTACTGCAATCTCGAAGCATGATTGGCGATGATACGCTCGATCTCGTCCAGGGCGTACCTGGCGAGCTTCTTCTGGGCGTTGCGGATGGCCGCTGAGGTAGTATCCAGATCGCCGATTACAAGTATGTTCTCGTCGTTCGTGAGGTTGGCAGGCCGAGTGTAGTTGAAGCTGCCCGCGATGATCACCTGTTCGTCCAAAACCATCAACTTGTGATGGAGCTTGCCAGCCCCACCTGTGCCCCTTAGTACAACGAACGTAGGAATGCCGGCAGCTTTCACAAGCTTGGTGGCGGCCCACTTCTGGCTCGCCTGGAGGCCGTCAAAGACGCCCCGGATTGGAGTGCCGCCCTCGAAGAGGCGAACCATGACATCGTCGATGCCGGATGATTTCGAAAATGTGAAGACCGCGAAGTCAATTCGCTGCCTGGCCTTTACCATCTGTTTCATGATCTCCATCTCCGGGTTGTGGTCGGGGCCGAAGAGGATCTTGATTGGGACATTTCCTACCTCCACCTCCCTGGGCGCTTCCCCTAGGCCCTCGCTCCGCCTGCCGAAGCGGCCATTGCGGACCTCCCGAAATTCTTTGGCGTAGGCATTGGCAACCTTACGGTCGTGGACAATGATTACATGATTTAGATTGACGCTTGTGCCGGTATTAGTAAAATTGGTGGAGCCAGTGAGCACCGCAGAGCCGTCGCGGATCATGAACTTCTGGTGGAAGATGCCTGGGTTGAAGTCGGAGTAGACGGGGATCGCCGAACGCAGGATAATATTCTGGATCTGGCGGTTGACCTCGTGCGACCCTGATGGGGTGAATGGATTTCTGGCAGGCTTGGCCGCGCGAAGGTAATCCATCTCTGTTACAAGGCGGACAATCACGCCGCCCATGCGAGCATTGACAATCGCCCTGGCGATCGGATCAGAATTCAGCTCTTGAACCGCAATATCTAGCCGCTTCTTAGCGCCGTTGATGAAACCGACGATCGCGCTTTCCAGGTCGTCTGGGGCACCGATTTGGGTTGGGCCCATATGAATTTCGACATTGCCGACTTTTTTTGGCACAGCACCCTCCATAAGATATAGGAACGACAAGGTTCGGCGTCAGCGTGACCCTCGTGGCAGTTCGGGCCGGTTCCATTCCGTGATCCTAAGTCACACCTGTTTGCCGGGCTACCAATCAAGTTCCTGATGACCTTGAGGCGATATTGGAATCGGCAATGCTGGAGTCGCAAGCCACTGAGCCGACGTCAACCGCAGTGCTTTGATAGACGGCTTCACCCGCGCAGTCTGCAGATAGCAGCAAGGTTGAACAGGCAAGCATCCGTTGCTAGCACGACGCTGCGACGTTCTCATTTAACGGAGCCGGCTTTCCAAGTCATTGACGAGGCTAGTCCGAAGAATGCTCCCGACTTGTTGCAGCGTCGCGAAGCGCTCCCCTTCATTTAATTCGTTCCAGGCTTCGGCGACGTCTTTAATTCCGTTTCTCCACTTCTCTCCCAGGTCGCTTGCCTGGTCCTCCCAGTCTTCAAACTTGCCGGCCGAGAAATAGTCGAACACGTCGACCGCCTCGCTGGCACTCCTCTCCGTCAGCACTTCGCGGATGATAGGTTTTTGGACACCGTGAGACCCTTCAGATCGGTCCACATGCCAGTCCTTCGGAACCCTGGACGTAATCCGAAGAAGATCCTGAAAGGCAAAGCGAACTCGCCAGCTTGCGGCGTGAGCAGCAGACCGCCCCACTCGGAGAAGTACCAATCGCTCAACCTAGAGAACAGTTGGCCCACTGTTTTCCTGTCGATTTTTGCGACATCATAAATCGCAAGAGGTCGGAGTTCTTTCCAGAGCTCTCCGTAGCTCTTGTAGCGAAGCTCCTGTCTTTCAACACCCCTGGCCTTCTGAAGGTCTCGGGCGAGTTCTGCTGGCCACTGGAGCTGCTTAATGGCGGCCTTGGCTCCCTCTTCTGCGCTCTTTTCGACAGCCTTTGTGGTAGCTGTCCTAAACAGATAGATCACGTAGCCTATCAGAGCCAACAGGGCCACCGACAGCACGTTCAGGATTTCGTTCAAGTCAGGCATTCCTCTTACCTCCCCTTGGTGTCGCCCAACGGCCGCAAGCTTGGCAGAGCGGAAGAACGGCTTCGGACTCCGCCCCCCTCTGAGGCCGGGCCCGCTTCACCCAGTCGCTAGACCGCAATCAAGAAGCTCTGCTCGCGGCAGCCTCCTTTGACTGCCGGGCCCGATGTTGCGGCGGCCAGACTGATGCCCTGACCAGCTAATCTTTCGAAGATCTCCCCCGCCTCGACTGCTAGCCTCGTACCTATGGGATCGCGGGAGCGCCCCCACGTTTCGGGATGGAAGGAATCGAATCAGCGTCACGCACTTACACTTCAGCAGCACCACTTCACTAGATCGAACGCATTTCCGCTACAAACAGTTCCCAGCCGCTCGTGTCGATCCCCCCTTTGAGCGCCCTATAGAAATCTCTGGTAATGTCACCCTGCTGCTCTCTGTTGAAGGCCCCGAACCTTTTCCCCCTATTCCACATGGTCCGCAGGTCGTCACCCTTTGCTGCCAAGGAACTTGCGCGGCTATACACATAGGGATTGCTCCCCGATTTCGCCTGAGCCCCAATAGCTTCCGGCAGATACCGCCACCGATAACGTTGAAACTGCCAAATATGCGTTAATTCGTGGATTAGCCATGCCATGTCAGTGAGGCGACCTTGGCTCGAATCCGGCTGGTCTGTCCTTAATATGCGCGAGAATAAAATCGTGTTTCCCAAGGTCATTGCATTCGACTTTGGATCCGGCCGGCGCATAAGCTTGCTCCAACCCTTTGCCACAGTAAGGGCTAGTCTGTTTCTCTCTCGGATTTTGATCGCGTCATAATCAAGGGCCTCTCGAAAAACAGTCTTCGCCTCATCTATTTCGTAAGATCTCAGTGACCGCGCAGCCATTTTGTTCTCCCTGCAAGATTCCCTCTGCCAGGACGGTCTCGCAGATCACTCACGCTGCGCTCCTCGCCCACGCTAGAATGGTATCCCTTCATTTCAGAATGAATCTTTGCATTTTCCCCGGCTTGACGTTAGCCCAAAATCAACTGCGATCTCGTCTGAACGGGCCTAAAGCTGCCAGCGGCTTCTTTGATCTGGGGACGGGCCATTGGCTAAGCCGGGTGGCCACCCCAAATCATCAAACCTAATTACGGCCGGTGAGTGCAAGCAAACTCGTCGGCATCGTGTCCGGTTCAGTTGCCTCCTTCTTGCCTTACGATCGGATGATGCTCGACGCGAGCCGCGTATCGGATCAAGCCAGGCACTGGTTTCTTCGATTCCCGCGATGGATTCCGGGACTCTGCAAGAAGTCTGATCGTTGGCGCCTTCCAGTGGTCTAGAGCACTGTGCTCAAGTCGCTTTCCGAAGTCCGCAGGTTGGAGAGAGCGCGGATTGCGATCTCATCAAGCGATGCGCTGATCCCCCTACCCTCGAACACGTATTGAACTGTTTCATCGGAGAATAATCGGCGAAGGCCAGGATCCTCGACTCCCATAGGGTCTTTGCTACCGATCTCACCTGCTTTTTGGGGGTGTTTCTCCAGATACTCCGACAAGAGCGGCCACCATGGCGGATCCACTCGTTGATGCTGCCACGCATTGAAATCCACTACGATCCATGGCGAGCTATCGACACGTTGGATACGACCTTCTTCAAGAGGCTTGCGTAACTCATCCCGGACGAAATTCAAGAGCGACGTTTTTCCTGATCCCCACGGGCCGTGAATGTGTAGCAGAAACGCCCCTGGCTGGTCCACCCCACCAGCTTCGGACGCCGCGAGGTCATTCTCCTGGCGGATCGCCCGGAGTCGAATTGCCAAAGCGCTTGCAAAGGCCTCCCTCCCAAGAAGATCAACACGAGCTCGATTGTCTGCGTGTGTGGGCACAGCGTCAGGCGTGTAGTCCACTAGCCCGCGGAGGCCATTCCACCGGTCCATTCCTTCGGACGTGAGGATCCGTTCGAAGGGCTCCTTGATCTCACTTGCGAGGGTGTGCAGGAAGTCCTTCGCCCGCAACGCCCTCCCCAGCTCAGGGTCGAGGAGA
>JAZGDX010000076.1:0-2210 GCA_036478305.1 Bacteroidota bacterium | reverse complement strand
TCAGGTCGAAAGCCCGATCTCGCATGAGCGGCCATTGCATGAGTACTTGCAGGTCATGCTCCGAGGTAAGTGGCAAATCCTCATATGGTTCACGGTGTCAATCCTCGTGACAGCCTTGCACAACTTTACTGCGGACCGTGTGTACGAGGCGACCGCCAAGGTTCTCGTTGACACGAGAGGACCGCAGGCTTCTGTAGTTGAGTTTGGCATCAGGGATGCAGGTGCCAGCACAAGCTGGTATTTCATCAACAATGAATTGCAAATAATGAAGTCAAGGTCACTCGCTGAGACAGTCGCAAAACGGCTCGTACAGCAGAAGCATCTTGATGAGAGCACGAAGGAAATAATCCCGATTATTGGGTTCTCTGGGGGTAAATCCGATCAAGAAACAACGGCACAGTTCAAGGAAATCGTCGGCCGCCTTCAGGGTTCGGTGAAGTTCAGCGTGGCGCGGGAAACCGATGTAATCAAAATAACCGCTATGAGCACGTTTGCGAACGAGACCGCCGTGATCGCGAACGCATTCGCTAACGCATATTCCGATCACAACATCCATGCCAGCCGAACTAGGTCGAGAGCTGCACGCGAATTCCTCGAGAGTCAGCTCGTCGTGAAAAAGGAATCGCTCACTGAAGCAGAGAGCGCGATGCAGGAATATATGGAGAAGCAGGGCATTGTCTCCCTCGATGGCGTAGCAAAGAAAGTGGTCGATCAATTGTCGCAGTTTGAGGCGACGTGGGATGCAGTCGATGTTGACCTCCAATCTGCAAAGAAAACGCTGGCCTCCTACCAGAACCAGCTTGCAGAACAAGAACCAAACGTTGCCAAGGTTATCGCCGCTGCCCATGACCCGTATATTCGACTGTTACAGGAGCAGCTAGCCACATTGGAGGTGCAGCGTGACGTCACCATCGCGCAGAATCCCGGCTATGTCGGACAGGAAATTTATGACCAGAAGTTGAAACAGATCGGTAAGCAGGTGGCAAGCTTGAGAGAGAAGTTACAGAAGCGAACGGATGAGTTCCTCGAGTCGCTACTTCCCGGGCTGGCGACATCCAGTCAGGGAGTCGACCCGGCAGCGTACGTGCAAGAGGTGAAACGCAAGATCATCGAGCTCCAGGTCGAGGTCCAGGATTTGCAGCTGAGGAAAAAGGCGTTAAGTGAAATCATCCGGCAATACGAAGTCCAATTCGAGCAGATACCGAAAAAAAGCACTGAGTTTGCAAGACTTCAGCGTGCGAGGCTCAGCAGCGAGAAGCTGTACCTGCTAGTCGAGGAGAAGTACAATGAGGCTATAATCGCCGAACAGTCAGAGTTCGGGTATATTGAAATCATGGAACATGCCGTTGTTCCGACGGCTCCGGTGAGTCCAAATGTGCGGGTGAACGTTTTTCTCGGTGCCGCAATGGGATTGATCCTTGGCGTGGGATTCGTTTTCACACGTGAATATTTCAGTGTTCGCATTCACACCCCAGAGGATCTAAAAAGGCGCTCTTTCACCATACTCTCCACTGTAGGCGTTATGGACGAAGAAGTACGAAAGCTGGAGAAAAACGGGAACGTCACCACTGACGGGAAGGACATTAACGGACACCTTCTCTCGATTAGGAATCCGCTTGGAGGGGTTGCTGAGTCATATCGAAGACTCCGCACGAACATTCAACATGCTCTGCTCGACAGGCCCGTCAGGACGATTGTCATAACGAGTCCAAATCCCGGGGAAGGCAAGTCAACCACTGCTTCGAACCTTGCAGTGAGCTTTGCACAGAGCGGGAAGAAAGTGCTGCTGATCGACGCTGATCTCCGGGATCCTACCCTGCACCACGATTTCGACGTGAAGAAAAAGCCTGGCTTGTGTCAGGTGTTGTTCGGAGAAGTGACAATACTCCGTGCACTGCAGAAAACCGTTGTCAAGAACCTTGACGTTTTGACCTGCGGTGCTACTCCTCCAAATCCCACCGAGGCTTTGGGCTCACGAAGAATGCGCAGCTTGATAAAAGAGATGAAGGGGAAATATGACCTGACTATTCTTGATTCTTCCCCTGCGTTGGTGGTCACCGATCCTATGGTTCTTTCGACGGTAGTTGATGGATTTATCCTCGTAGTGTCTGCAGGGGAGACGGGGGTCGACGCGCTGGAAGGAGCGTGCGAGACACTGGAGGGTGTGGGGGCGAAAATGCTAGGAGTTGTCTTGAATAAATTTGACGTTC